>JAONGR010000029.1 GCA_028375605.1 Arcobacteraceae bacterium | reverse complement strand
TCAAATAATTATTATACTATTTCTTCTTTCGAGCATCACATTTGCAAATTCCACATCTAAAAATATAACACTTCAATTATCATGGTTCGACCAGTTTCAATTTGCAGGCTATTATATTGCAAAAGAAAAAGGATTCTACAAAGAAGCGGGACTAGAAGTAAAAATTAATCCTTTTGAGTTTGGAATAGATATTCCTAAAGAAGTTGGTAATAGTACATATGATTTTGCTGTAGGTAGAGAAACACTCATATTAGAAAAAAGTAATAATAAAAAAATAGTTGCACTATATGCTTTATTTCAAGCAAGCCCATTAATTTTACTCACAACAAAAGAATCAAAAATCAAAAATATTTCTGATTTCAATCATAAACGAATAATGACAACTATTGATGATGCAGGGGAAGTTTCTATAAAATCGATGATGATTTCTCAAAAGATTAATTTAAATAATCTTAGTTTTATACAACACACCCATAATATTAATGATCTAGTAGAAAATAAAGTAGATATTATTTCGGCTTATTCTTCTAAAGCGCCATATCATTTACTAAATAAAGGAATCAAATACAATACATTTGCTCCAAAAGATTACGGTTTTGATATGTACAGTGATTTGTTATACACAAATGAATCAAATATTACTCATAATTTAGAAATGGTACTCAATTTTAAAAAAGCATCTTTAAAAGGATGGGAGTATGCATATGAAAATATTGATGAAGCGGTTGACTTAATACTATCAAAATATAATACACAAGAATTAACAAGAGAAGAATTATTGTTTGAGGCAAAGAAATTAAAAGAGCTTTCTTACTATGAAACAGAAAGTCTTGGTAATATTGATTTAAATAAATTACAACGAATTTATGATTTATATAATGTAATGGGCCTAATTACTAATCAAATTCAAATTAAAGATTTTGTACTAGTTGAAGAAAGCTTTAGCTTATTTATAAAGGAAATATGGAATAACTTATCTAAATACATTGAGTTACCATATATTTACTTTTTTATAATTTTATTTATTTTATTAGTACTCCTCATTATTTATAAACATGTGAGACTATTAGACAAAGAAAAACAACTTTTGGTAAAAAATGATGCACTATTTAAAAACAAAAGAAAATTAGATGAAGTTTTGGAGGCTTCAGGTGAAGGGATATGGGATTGGAATATTAAAACAAATCATATTGAACACAATCGTACTTGGTTTGAAATACTAGGACTGGATTATACTAAAGATATTACTACAGACATTACAACACTAATTCATCCAGAGGATAAAGAAGGTGTTCTGAAAAGTATTGAAAATACTTTAAATGATAATTCCAAAAGCTATCAGTCGGAATATCGATTATTTAAAAAGAATGGTGATATTGTCTGGGTTATGGATAAAGGATCTATTGTTGAGTGGGACGAAGAAGGTAATCCATTAAGAATGGCTGGTAGTTTTAGCGATGTAACAGAACGGAAAAAAGTACAAGAACAACTTGAAGAACAACATATAAGATTAATTAACTCAGAAAAAATGGCAAGTATTGGAGAGATGATAGGAAATATTGCTCATCAATGGAGACAACCACTAAGTATAATATCAACAGCATCAACGGGAATTGTTGTACAAAAAGAACATGGTATTTTTAATGAAGATACTCTTATTGATACATGTAACGCTATAAATGACAATGCACAATATTTATCTAAAACAATAGATGATTTTAGAAATTTCATAAAAGGTGATGTTCAATCTAGTAAATTTAATTTGAAAAATGACACGGCATCTTTTTTAAAACTTATAGATTCTTCAATCAAAAATAACTATCTGGATGTAGTATTAGATTTGACAGAAAATATAAATATTCATGGTTATCCAAATGAGCTTATACAGTGTTTTATAAATATCTTTAATAATGCAAAAGATGCACTTACAGAAAATAATGAAGAAGGGGATAGATATATATTTATCTCCCAAGAAACTGTCAACAATAATGTTGTCATAAAGTTTAAAGATAATGCAGGTGGTATACCAAAAAATATTATACATAAAGTATTTGAACCATATTTTACTACAAAACATCAAAGTCAAGGTACTGGGTTAGGTCTTCATATGACATATAATTTCATTGTTGACGTAATGGAAGGCAATATTAAAGTCCATAATGTAGCATTTGAATATAATAAACAAAAATATATCGGTGCAGAATTTGTTATAACATTGCCATTTCAATAAAACCTGTCGCTGTTACTATATACCAAAAAGCATACTATAAACTAGTCTGTTGTATTATAACAGCGATTGTAAAGAATATCCAGATTCAATAAATCAAAAATAAATGTTACTAACTATGAAAAGTATATATAATGATAAAAAAAACACTTACAATATTTCTCGCGCTTATATTTTTAATTTTAAAAAAGATTTTTATTAGAGAAAATAGAACTCCAAACAAATTTATGGATGGTCTTGCTAATAAGTTACATTCTTTATTTATTTATACTTCCTTTCCTATACTATATCTATTGTGGTTTAATCTTTATGAATATAATGTTGATATCAACTCTATCTTATATATAATATTATTTTTAGAAATTATTGTAATAATACGATATTTTAACCCTCAGATGTTGGTTACAAAAGTTGCACAAGTTAAATTATTAAAAACTATTAATAAAGTTAGTTTATTAGTTTTTATTTCAAATTGGGTTTTACTTTCTTTTGGTTTTGCTTTGTCATTTTTATTGATATTACTTTTAAATAATATATTTTATACCTTTATTATAAATCAAATAAAGAAACAAAAAGAACAGGCAGAATTTAAAAAACAATTTGGAGAAGAAGGTAGATATTCAAAAGAAGATATAGTAAAAAAGCATATCCTCAATTTATTTGAAGCTAGTAAAGAAGTATCATCTATAACAAAATCAGATGTAAAAAAACAGTATAGAAATATGGCAAAAAAATACCATCCGGATGTATACAAAGGTAGTGAAAAAGACAAGTTTACATCAATAAACCAATCATATAATTTTCTATTGGATTTTGTAAAGTAATACTATTTCTTTAATTTTACTATCCTCATAAAATTAGTTAATATCTTATGACTTTTATCACATCGCTTCATATTAGTTATTAAATTTTCTATATTAAATCCCAGTTTTTTTAAATCAGCATCTTGATTTAAAATATACTCTTCCATCACCTTTTTATCAAACTCAGGATGAAACTGTACTCCCCAAGTTGAACTACTAAATCTAACTGATTGATGTTGATCCTTATCATTAGAGAATAAAATAACACTTTTTCGAGGTAGTTTTAATACACTTTGATAATGTGTCTCAAATGCATAAAATTGTTTGGGAAAGCCTTTTAATAAAAGATCATCATTAGCACTTTTAGACTTTATTATTTTAACTGTACCAATCTCTTTCCCTTTTTTGTTATATCCGCTTTCTCCACCTAAAGCTTTCGAAATTAATTGATGTCCATAACATATTCCTAACAAAGGAACATTTTTTGAATTAATCTTTTTAATATATTTTTCTAATGTAACACTCCATGATAATTCCTCACTTACCATTGAATGAGAACCTGTTATGATAAATCCTGCAGCACTCTTTAAAATTGGTAGTTTTTTGTTATTTAGAACATCAATCACTTTGATTGTTTGATTTGATTTCTCCAAATAATTTATCACCCAATCATCAAAGTCACCCATTTTTGATTTTGTTGTACTAAATGTCTTCCCCGTTTTTAAGATATATATTTTTTTCATTTAATTCTCCATTATAATACTTATTAATTATAGAGTATTTAAAAAAAACCTTGAAATATTTTATGTATATTATTTATCCAAAAATATTTGAATATGAGAAGATGAATTATTCTCGAGAGAAGAGATACTAAAGGAAAATATTCCTTTAGTAATTAATATATTATGCTTTTTTTTCTAAGATTTCAATTGTCTCAATAATATCTAATTGTCTAATACTATCAAGAACATCAAAACTTGCACCATCTGCAATCTCAATTCCACCAAATACTGTATGCCCACCATCTAAATGAGGACAAGGTACAAAACAAATAAAGAATTGACTTCCACCAGTATTTGGTCCTGCATGTGCCATAGATAAAGTACCTTTTCTATGTATTTGACCCTCTGCTGTAGTTTCACAAGCAATATTCCAATCTGGTCCACTCATTCCTGAACCATCAGGACATCCACCTTGAGCCATAAAACCGTCAATCACTCTATGAAAGTTTAAACCATCATAGAATTTATCATTTACTAAATTTGCAAAATTTGCAACTGTATTTGGTGTATTTTCAGGTGTTAATTTAATCCAAATCACACCTTTTGAAGTTGTAAACTTTGCATACTGTAACTTTGACAACTCATCTTCTGATAAGTTATATTCTTTTAATTCTTTTCCAAACATTATATTTCCTTGTTTTAATTTAAATTTATTTTTCTAATTTATGTCTTGATATAATATCAACTACTTTTGAAGCATAACCCCATTCGTTATCATACCATATTACTATTTTTATCATCTTATTTTTTTTCACATCTATAAATCTATGGTCTATAATACTTGTATATTCTTCACCTTGAAAATCGCTTGATACCAAGGGACAAGTATTATTTAAAATAATTTTATATTTTTGATTTGACTCATAATCATTTAATAACTTAATTAAACTTTCTTTAGTACATGCTCTTTCTACTGTAACGGTTACATTAATAGCACCTACTGTTGTAGTTGGGACACGTATAGAACTAGATGATATCATATCATGATTTATTGAGGGTAAAATATATGAACATGCATCAATGGTAGTAGTTTTACTTGGAATCATATTTTGCGTTGAACTTCGACCAAATTCAAAATTACACTCTACATCTCTATTTTTACTTCCTATACACGCACTATCAAGTGTTTTTTGATGATTTAGTAAAGGATGTATCGTAGTAATGTCACCGTATTCTATTTTATATGTATCGTCTAAGAGCTTTAAGATAGGAAGTAGCGCCGTAGCATTACATGAACTTGTTGAAATAATTTTATCTTTAGCGTAATCTATTTCATTTTCATTTACACCAATTATTACATTTTTATCTGCTTTTATATTAGGGTGAGTTAAGTATAAAGGTAAATGTTTCTTTTTTCTAATATCTTCTAAATTAATTTTACTACCACTTGCATCAATAATAATATCAATACCGTTTATTACTAAATCAATATCGAAAAAACTTTCACTATTAAAAATTTTTATACTACCATTTTTATTTACAATTGTATTACCAGATACAGTATATTTATCAGTTATTTTTCCATATGTAGAATCATAATTAATTGAATAAGCTATATTTTTAATATTAGTATTTAATTCATTTATTGCAACTATTTTAAATGAATCTCTAGATTCAGCAATTCTTAAAATTGCCTTACCTATTCTTCCTACACCATTTAAGAGTACTCTCATAAACTTTTAAATCTACTATTCAATAATAAGTGCTTTAACACCTGGTAATACTTTACCTTCGATTAATTCCAAAGAAGCACCACCACCAGTTGAGATAAATGTCATTTCATCTTCATCCCCTGTACGTCTTACTAAATCGGCAGTATCACCTCCACCTACTACGGTTGTCGCAAATGATGATGCAACTGCACGTGAAAGTTTTGTACTTCCTTTTGCAAATTTATCCATCTCATAAACACCCATAGGACCATTCCATAAAATAGTATGTGCATCTTCAAGTGCTTGAGAAAATAATGTTGCAGAGGCAGGTCCAATATCTAATCCCATCCACCCTTTTGGTATCTCTTGTATTGTAACAGCTTTTGCAAATGATTCACTATCAAATGCTTCAGCGGCAATAACATCAACAGGTAAATAAAATTTTACACCTAACCTTTTTGCGTCTTCCATTATTCTAATTGCTTCAGGAATTAACTCATCTTCAACTAAAGAATTTCCTATTTCATGACCAAGTGCTTTTAAAAATGTAAAAGCCATTCCTCCACCAATAATTATTTTATCAACTTTAGGAACCAGATTATGGAGAGCCTCAAGTTTTCCAGAAACTTTTGAACCACCTACAATAGATACAAATGGTCGTTTTGGTTCTTCTATAATATGGTAAAAGAATTTAATCTCTTTTGCTAATAGAAAACCAGCAGCTTTACTATCATTATCAAAATGTTCAGCAATACCAGCAACTGAAGCATGTGCTCTGTGAGATACACCAAAAGCGTCATTAATAAAAACATCTGCCATATCTGCTAATGTTTTTGATAAGACCGGATCATTTTTTGTTTCACCTGGTTCAAACCTCATATTTTCTAAAAGTAAAATCTCTCCACTTTTTAAATCATTTGCAATAGAAATTGTTTCATCACAAACTACATTTGGTGCAAGTTTAATTTCTTGTTTTAATAAAGTATGTAATCTTTTTGCAATAGGTTTTAAAGAAAATTTTTCTTCAAAACCATTTTTTGGTCTTCCAAAATGAGAAGCAATAATAACTGAACAATCATTATCAATACAATATCGAACAGTATTTAAAGCAGATTTAATTCTTCTATCATCTGTTATATTTTGGTATTCATCAACTGGCACATTAAAGTCACATCTAATAAAAACTTTTTTATTTGCTATATCTATTTTATTTATTTCTTTTATATTCATATTTTAATTAACCTTAATTTGTTGCTACGTGTACGCCCATATCTACAAGTCTTGTAGAATAACCCCACTCATTGTCATACCAAGAAAGAACTTTTACCATATTATTATCAATCACTTGAATTGTATCAAGTGGTACTACTGTAGATAACGTTTCACCAATAAAATCTGAACTAACTCTACCTTCTGTATCAACACCTAAAAGACCTTCTAATTTACCAGTTGAAGCATCAGTAAAAGCTTTTTGAACTTCTTCTAAAGTTGTATCTTTTTTTAATGTAACAGTTAAATCAACAAGAGAAACATTTGGTGTTGGAATTCTAATTGCTTGTCCATTTAGTTTACCTTTTAACTGAGGCATAACTTTAGCAATAGCTTTAGCTGCTCCAGTTGAAGCAGGAATTAAATTTGTAGCCCCTGCTCTTCCTTTTCTCGGATCTTTTTTATCTTTTGCATCTAAAATTGGTTGAGAGCTTGTGTATGAGTGAATTGTTGTCATAAGACCTTTTTCTATACCAAAAGTATCATCAAGAACTTTAGCAACTGGAGCTAATCCATTTGTAGTACATGAGGCATTTGAAACAACAGCTTGACCAGAATAAGTTTCTTCATTTGCTCCCATTACAAAAGTAGGTGTATCATCTTTTGCAGGTGCCGACATAACTACCTTTTTAATACCATTATCAAGGTATCCTTGAACAGATTCTTCAGTTAAGAAAGCACCAGTACACTCCAATACTACATCCACTCCCAAAGAAGAAAAATCTAATTTTGAAGGATCTCTCTCACTAAATAATTGAGCTTTATCATTACCAATAAAAACAAATCCATTTTCTACTTTAATATCTTTTCTATTTCCATGCACAGTATCGTATCTAAGGTTATATTGAATCATATCTTCAGCACCACTTGCATTTACAGCTACTAATTCAACATCTTTTCTATCTGCCACTATCTTAGCAACACATCTACCTATTCTACCTAATCCATTAATTGCAACTTTTACTGCCATACAAATCCTTTTGCTTTATTCTATTTACATTATTTTATCCTAATTCTTATATAAGATTGTTTAAATAAAATTAATTACATTTTTATACTTTTTTTAATGTTCCCTTCGGTAAAATGGTTAAAAATATAAATACAAAATATCATGTAATTACATGATATTTAATAAAATTTATTACGGGGTTTTAAATGGGAATTATGATTCAAAAGAGAAATGGTAGACAAGAAGTCTTAGATATAACCAAGATACAACAACATACTATTTCTGCAACCGAAAATTTAGCTGGGGTAAGTCAAAGTGAGCTAGAAATTGATGCTCAAATTAAATTTATTGATGGAATGAGTTCAAGTGACATACAAGACGCTTTAGTTAAAACTGCCGTAGAAAAAATCGATATAGATGTGCCTAATTGGACTTTTGTTGCTGCACGATTATTTCTTTTTGACTTATACCATAAAGTAGGAAAAGCTACACATGGAATCAAAGGAAATGCATATTGTCATTTATCAGAATACATCAGATATGGTCAAGAAGCGGGAAGAATTATACCTGGTTTAGAAAATGGTTATGACTTAGATGATTTGAGTAAACACCTAGATCCTACAAGAGATTATCTGTTTAATTATCTAGGAATGAAAACACTTTATGATAGATACTTATTAAAAAACAATGATAAAAAACCTATAGAATTACCACAACAAATGTTTATGGGAATAGCTATGTTTTTAGCTCAAAATGAAGAAGATAAACAATCAAAAGCTAAAGAGTTTTATGATGTAATTTCAAAATTTGAAGTTATGTTAGCGACTCCTACATTATCAAATGCACGAACAAACAGACATCAACTTTCATCTTGTTATATTGGTTCATCTCCAGATAATATTGAAGGTATTTTTGACGGATATAAAGAGATGGCATTACTATCTAAATTTGGTGGTGGTATAGGTTGGGACTGGAACTCTATTCGAAGTTTAGGTGGAGTTATAGATGGTCATAAAAGTGCTGCTGGTGGTACTGTTCCATTCTTGAAAATTACAAATGATATAGCACTTGCTGTTGATCAACTGGGTACTAGAAAAGGTGCAATTGCAGTTTATCTTGAGCCTTGGCATATGGATATTGAAGATTTTATTGATTTAAAGAAAAATAGTGGAGAAGAACGAAGAAGAGCTCATGATTTATTTCCTTCACTATGGTTAAATGATTTATTTATGGAAAGAATTCTAGAAGATGCCCATTGGACACTATTTGATCCTTATGAAGTAAAAGATTTAGCTACATTAACTGGTGAAGCATTTAAAAAAAGATATGAAGAATATGAAAATGACCCTTCTATCACAAAAGAACAAATGCAGGCAAAATCACTATGGAAAAAGATTTTAACATCATATTTCGAATCAGGAAGTCCTTTCTTATGTTTTAAAGATACAGCAAATAGAGCAAATCCAAATGATCATACAGGTTCTATTAGAAGTAGTAATTTATGTACAGAAATATTTCAAAATACAAATCCTAATCATTATTTAATTCGAATCGAATTAACAGATGGAGAAATTATTACATTTGAAGAAGATGAACAAGTAACATTAGATAATGGAACGATTAAAAAAGCCAATAAAATTACTGCCCTTGATAGTTTAAAAGGTCAAAAGATATTTATAGTTGAAAAAGAAAAAATTGATGGAGATACAGCTGTATGTAATCTAGCATCAGTAAACCTAAGTAAAATAAATACAAAAGAAGATATTGAAAGAGTTATCCCAACGGCAATTAGAATGCTAGATAATGTAATTGATCTTAATTTTTATCCCCTAAGAAAAGTAAAAGCAACAAATCTTAAATCAAGAGCAATTGGACTAGGAGTAATGGGTGAATCTCAAATGTTAGCTGAAAATTCAATTGTTTGGGGAAGTGATGATCATCTTAAAAAAATTGATTATATCATGGAATCTATTAGTTATAATGCAATTAATTCTTCATCTGATCTTGCAATTGAAAAAGGCTCTTATCCTACATTTGAAGGTTCAAAATGGTCTAAAGGAATTATGCCTATGGATAACGCTCCAAAAGCTGTTCAAGCACTAGTACAAAAAGACTTATTTGATGATGGATATAACTGGGATCAATTAAGAGAAAAAGTTAAAACTTCAGGTATGAGAAATGGTTACCTAATGGCTATTGCTCCTACAAGTTCTATTTCTATACTAGTAGGTACCACTCAAGCAATTGAACCAGTCTATAAAAGAAAATGGTTTGAAGAAAATCTATCTGGTCAAATTCCAGTTGTTGTACCAAATCTATCACCTGAAACATGGAACTATTATACTCCTGCATTTGAAGTTGATCAATTAGATATAATTAAAGCGGCGTCTATTAGACAAAAATGGATTGATCAGGGTCAAAGTACAAATATTTTTATGAGTTTAGATAAAGCAAGTGGTAAATATTTACACCAAATTTATACTTTAGCTTGGCAATTAGGATTAAAATCTACATACTATCTAAGAAGTCAATCACCAGAGGCAGTATCTGATGTAGCAGATAGAAGTCAAGAATGTGTAGGGTGTCAATAATCTTTATTGATACACCTATTCTATACTAACTTTTCTAATAAAAAATACTTTAAACTTACTTCAGATATAATCCCTTTCTAAAATCACTAATTTTATTTTAGTAAAAACACATTTGGAGTACCATCATGGAAAGAAAGACTATTTACAACCCAAGTTCACTTGAAAATATAAGCGATAGAAGAACTTTTGGTGGAAATCCTGATGGAATGATTAACTTTACAAGATGTAAATATCAATGGGCAACAAATCTTTGGGATACAATGGAAGGAAATACTTGGTTTCCAAAAGAAGTATCAATGGTAGAAGATAAAAAAGACTATAAATATCTCACTCCTCCAGAAAAAAGAATGTACGATTTAGTTTTATCTCAGCTGATTTTTATGGATTCACTACAAACAAATAATTTAATGGATAATATAAATCCATACATCACTGCACCAGAAATAAATGCTATTTTATCTAGACAAGCCTATGAGGAAGCTAATCATAGTAAATCATATGCTGTAATGGTTGAATCAATCTCTGATAATACAGATGAAATTTACGATATGTGGAAAACTGATGCAAAACTAAGAGAAAAGAATAATTTTATTGCTGGATCATATAAGGAATTAACTGGAGAGATCACAGATCATAAAATTGTACTAGCAATGTTTGCAAATCAAATACTTGAAGGTTTGTACTTTTATGCTGGATTTGCAGCAATGTATGCTTTAGGGAAATCAGGAAAAATGTTAGGTTCTTCACAAATGATTAAATTTATTCAAAGAGATGAAGTAACTCACCTTTTACTTTTTCAAAACCTGATTAACTCAACACGAAGTGAACGACCAGAATTATTTACTGCGGAATTAGAAGTGGAAGTAAGAACTATGTTTAGACAAGCTGTTGATTTAGAATCAAGTTGGGGTGACTATATTACTCAAGGACAAATTCTAGGATTTACAAAAAATATCATTAGACAATATATTGAATACCTTGCAGATAGAAGACTAGAAGCTGTGGGTTATGCTCCTGAATATAATGTAAAACACCCGATACCATGGGTTGATGGTTACTCATCATTTAATGATCAAAGAACAAATTTCTTTGAAGGTAATGTTGTTAATTATTCAAAAGGAAGTATAGACTTCGACGATTTTTAAGATGAATCTCATATCTCTTCAACTAAAAACATCTTCTAGTTTTGAAAAGAACTTTCGAAAACTAGAAAAACAAATAAATAAATCTCCAAAAAAATCATTTATCTTAGCTTCTGAATTATTTCTTAGTGGATACAGCTATGACAGACTTCAAGAAGCCGTAAAATTTACGATAAAAGTCACTAAATCGTTAAAGAATTTATCTCTAAATAAAACTATTGCTATTACAATGACAACAAAACAAGATAATAAATACTTTAATACTTTGCATATATTTCATAAAGGAAAAATAGTTCATACTCAATCAAAAGCAATACTTTTTGTTTTAGATGATGAGCGGAAATATTTTACTGCTGGAAATAAAAAAGATATCAGAATTATCAATATTGATGGAATAAAAATAGCAGCACTAATATGTTTTGAATTACGATTTATTGAACTTTGGAAACAAGTGAAAGGTGCAGATATCATACTTGTACCTGCAATGTGGGGAAAACTACGAAAAGAACACTATGAATCATTAACAAAAGCCCTTGCCATAACAAACCAATGTTATGTTATGGCAAGCGATAGTGCTAACAGTAATATGGCAAAATCTAGTGCAATAATTTCTCCATTTGGTGATGTTATAAAAAATGATACAAAAAAAGTTATCTCTTCACATTATGAAGCAAAAGAGATAAAAAAGATGAGAAGATATATAAATACTGGAATTAAGTAGCTATTTCTTTTTTATATCAAATTTTTGCGGTCGTACTGTTAAATCTGTAATAACCCCATTTGTATTTAAAACATCCAAAACTGACTGAGCAATAGTTTCTGGAAGTAAAAAAGTTTCATCTTTAGTTGATGGTTCAAATTGTAAATCATCAAAAAAGCTTGTTGTTGTTAAATCTGGATTTATAGTAGTAACACCAACGCCACTTTTTCTTAACTCTTCAAATAAAGATAAACTAAAATCCCTCAAACCACTTTTTGTTGCAGTGTACAAAGCAGAAAATTTAGAATGTCTTGTAGCTTCAATTGAAGATATATTAATAATATGACCTTGAGTTTTTTTCAAAGATCGAAGAAGTAAATTAGTCAATATAATTGGTGCCGTTAAATTTACATCTATAATCTCTTTTATTTTAGAAATACTTATCTCTTCATGTGGCTGAAAGATTCCAACTCCTGCACAATTAACTAATAAATCGATATCTTCACTCTTTATAATATTCTTAATTTCAACCTCTAATTTTTTTATCTCTTCTAATCTGCTCACAAGTTTTATAACTACATAACCATTATCTTCTAGTATTTGACAAATAGATTGACCTATACCAGAACTATATCCAGTAACTATTGCATTTTTCATTTATTTTTTAAATTATCTATTTTTGACCAATAAGATGTTTTCATGGCATGTTCCATTTCATCATTATTTACAAACTCATATCCAAAAACGTCTTTCCAGAGACTATGCGCTTCCATACACATATAAAAGTATACTTTACCATGCCAAGAAGAAAAACTATCATATGCATGTTTAAACATCTCTTTTTTAGTTTCTATACTATAGGACTGCTTTCCATTTATTGTTTCAAAAGGCATTTGAAGTATTTTAGTTTTCATTTCTCGTTCACGTAATTGTTTCATTACAGGTTTTATAAAAGTCAATGTTCCCATAGATATTAAAACTACTTCATCTGTAGTAAAATCTCTTTGTAATCTATCATATACTAATTTATACTCATCTAAATAGTTTTTATACTGAACAATAGGATGAAAATGAAAACCAACTAGTACACCTTTATCAGAAAGTTTTCTAGCGCTATTTATTCGTTCATCCAAAGAAGCAGTCAAATGTTCTTCATTATCTATAATTGTTTGAGTATTTAAACTCCACGTACATATAATATTCTTGGGTACATCATTTTCCAAGAAATAATTTATATTATTTGATTTAGTTTTAAATTCTAAAATTACATTTTGATTTAATCTTGCAAATTCAAATAAAGCATCTAACATACCATCTTTATTTCCCCACATAAGACTATCACTACTTTGTCCTGTTCCTATATGGTATGTTTCATTTGGATCAAGATTTAAGTTTTTTAATTTCTCTTTAAAATTGATATCAATTCCAACTTTATTTTGATTATAGAAACTTTGAATTGAACAATAACTACAATCAAATCCACATGATTCAACAGCATCTAATGTTAATAAATTACAACACCTAGTACCTTCACTTGCAACTGGACAGGCACCTAATCCAATCCCTTTCTTTTCTATTTTATTAAAAGAAAATTTTCGTGTTTCATACTTTACTTCTTTAAAGTCTTTATAATCATTGAGGGTATTTCTTAAACGATTATGTATGGATACAAAGTGTTCAAATATTTTTTTTGATAGCTGTTTATCTTTATATTTTTCAAAATATGATTCTGGAATTTTTTTATCAATTGAATTATCATTCCACATTCTAAAATCTTTATCAATATTTTTTAAAATATTAATTTGTGAAAATGTAAAATTATATTTATCTAGAATTTCTAACAATTTATTACTCTAATTCTATTGCAATAGTAAAAAGATTTTCATCCATACCATTCATTTTATTTTCTCTATTAATCATAGCAGCTCTAAAGGCATTTAATACCATACCAGAATTTATTTTTTGTGCCGGAGGTACTTCTAAAATATGACTTTGCATTAGTTTTAAAGATTCTAACGCATTCTCTAAAGTATCTCCTTTTATCATTTCAGTAAATATTGAAGCAGATAAAGAGCTATCTTGATTAGCTTGACACCCATAAGTTATATTTTCTAATATATTTTCATCATTTACTTTTATAAAAACTATCATAAATTCTGTTGTTTTTTCATTTATGCATTTTCCCATTCCATCACTATCTTTCATTTCTCCATAATTTCTTGGATTATCCATATGTGATAATATTTCTGCATTGATTCTATTTGATTGTTCCGTATTTTTTTTTAAATTTTCCATAATTGAATTGTATCAAAGAATTGGTAAATA
>JAONGR010000028.1 GCA_028375605.1 Arcobacteraceae bacterium | reverse complement strand
GAGAATCTCAAAAGTAAAGCACTAACCATTTTTAACCTGATAGTTGATGTAAGACACTGGAATGCTCAATTCAATGGTGTATACGTAAAAAGTGCAACTCAAAAAGCAAATCCTTATCTCAATCCTGGATATATTTACTCAGATAAGAAGGAGAAACTCATTTGGATAAATCCTGCTTTTATGACAAGACAGATTGCAGATATAGCAAGCCAAAGAGAAGGATTAAAATTAAAAATTACTAGTAATAAACTAATTAATAAAAATAATGCTCCAGATAAAAATGAAAAAAAGATTTTAAACTATTTTGACAAAAATCCAAATATACCTTATTATTGGAGTATAGAAAAAAATACTTTTAGGTTTATGGGTGCATTAAAAACAGAAAAAGCTTGTTTACAATGTCATTCTCATCAGGGATATAAAGAAGGAGATATTAGAGGAGGTATTAGTTTATCTTTTGACGCGACTAAAGAGTTCTTACAATTAGAAGAGATAAATGAGGATAAAGAGCAAGCTATCTTGTTTTTAATCATAGCTGCCATTGGAACTCTTATAACTTTTATATTATATCAAACTATGAAAAGAACTGATGATAAAAAGATATTTGAACTAAATCATACTTTAGAACTCAAAGTCAAAGAACTCGATGAATTTAATAAAAGCTTACACAAAACAGTACAGGCAGAAGTTCTTAAGCAAAGAGAAAATGAAAACCTTCTTATACAACAGTCAAAGTTAGCTGCATTAGGTGAAATGATAGGGAATATTGCTCATCAATGGAGACAACCAATTAGTGCTGTTAGTGCTATTATGATGAATATTAAATGGACAGCCATCTCAAATGGTGTAGAAAAACACTTTTTAGATGATAGAATGAAGGAAGCAAATGATCAATTAAAATATATGTCCCAAACTATTGATGATTTTAGAAACTTCTTTACTCCTAATAAAGAAAAAGAATACTTTAATCTTAAGGACGAATCAAAAAAAGCATTCCAAATTTTACAAGCTACACTAGAAAACCATAATATTAATTTACAAATTTATTCTAAACAAGATATCAGTACCTATGGGTATGCAAATGAATTTTCACAAGTAATATTAAATATCATTTCAAATGCAAAAGATGTAATCATAGAAAGAGAAATTAAACAACCTAAAATTGAAATTCATTTATCCCAAGATACAAAAAACATATATTGTCAAATAAAAGATAATGCAGGGGGAATAGCTGAAAAATATATACACAAGGTATTTGAACCCTATTTCACAACAAAAGAGCATAATGGAACAGGTATTGGACTTTATATCTCAAAAGAGATTATTCATAAACATATGAAAGGTACTCTAAAGGTTAAAAATATTAAAAATGGAACTAATTTTATTATTTCTATACCTATAATTAAAAAGGCAACTCATGAATAATATCGAAAGACTTAAAAATAAAACTATATTACTTGTAGAAGATGAAAAAATTATTAGAGAAAATATTGCATCAATGCTTAGATGTTTTTTTAAGGAGGTATATATAGCTATAGATGGATTTGATGGACTAGATAAATATGAAGAACATTTACCAGATATTGTAATGACTGATTTAAAAATGCCAAATATGAATGGATTTGAGCTTATGGAAGAACTAAAAAAACGATCTTCAAGTTCATATACAATTATTGTTTCTGCACACACTGATACTGAGCATTTAATTGAAGCTATAAATATAAAGATTGATAGATATCTCATAAAACCATTAACGGAAAATGAGCTTTTTGAAGCATTTAATGCCTACTTTGAAAAAATAGATTCTTTAACTCCAGAAAATATTTTACTTGAGGATGGTATATCTGTTAATATAGATAACAAATCACTTACTAAGGGACAAGATGAAATACATTTAAACAAAAAAGAAACCCTGCTATTAAAACTTCTTTGTAGTAATATGAATACAATATTCTCATATGAAGAGATTGAGTATCAAGTATGGGGAAACAAATCTATGAGTATTTCTGCACTAAGAAGTGTAGTAAGAGACTTAAGAAAGAAAATGGGTTCTGATTATATTATAAATATTTCAGGAAACGGATATAAACTAAAATAAAATATTTAAATTTAAAGAAGAGTCTTAATTTTTTTTTAGTGTACTTTTAGCTAAACTAAAAACAACATTTATTAATAAGGAAAATATATACATGAATTTAGAAATAACACCAGAAGTGATAGCTTCTCAATTAGAAATAGGAAAAACAGAAGCAAGTTTAAAACAAATAGAAACAAATATTAATAACACAATAAATTTTAATAGTTTTTCGAAGCATATTATTAGTTTAAATGATAAATTAAAACATATGAATGCCTATGTGGGATTGTCAAATAAAGAATCATACTTTAAAATAAAATGTGACAATATAGAAATAGAAGAACTAGAAAAAGAGTTTTTAGATGAGGTGAAACACTGGAGTGATAAATATCACGTAGAACTAAGACAGCTTGAGAATAAAAATATCTTTTATATAATAGGAAAAAATTAATTTCCTATTGAATTACTTAAGAAGTATGGTAGTCATTTTTATAATTAACATACAACCCTGCATGTTTTTTTAATGCTTTTACTTCTTTTTCTGTAAGAGTTTTTACAACTTTTGCAGGACTACCCATGATTAAACTTCTAGGTGGAAATACTTTGTTTGTAGTAACTAAAGAGTTAGCTCCAACAATACTCCCTTCACCTATAACTGCACCATCTAAAATAGTTGCACTCATACCAATTAAACATTTATTTTCAATTACACAACCATGTAACATTACTTTATGCCCAACAGTAACATCATTACCAATAATAGTAGGATTTCCTTTCATATTTGCATCTGGTTCTTCATGAGTAACATGAATCATAGATAAATCTTGAATATTTGTTCGTTTTCCAATAGTAATTTTGTTTACATCACCACGAATAACACAACCAAACCAAATAGAACTATCCTTACCTAAAGTAACATTACCTATAACATCAGCACTAGAGGCAACCCAAGCAGACTTTTTAACTTCAGGGTAATATTTTTTAAACTTGTGCAACATCATCTTCCTTTTTTAAATGTCTTACAAATAAAGGCTCACTATAGTTTGGAACATTATCATACGCAAACACTGAGTAATATTTAGCGATTTCCTTATTTCCAAAATCATCATAAGTATAATTGTCTTTACCTGCATAAATTTTATCACCATCTAAATGATTTTTTGGAATATGAAATCTATTTCTAACAACATATACACCATTAAAATCATCAGATATAGGATTTGTCCAGTTTAATTTTACTTTATTATTCTCAATAGATAATTTTAAATCACTAATACTTTCAATAGATTCTTTTCTTCTTTTAATATAATTAACAACTAATGTTACACTATTATTACTATCTTTTCCATACCAATTTACCTTATGATTTATAATATCAGAGTATGTTGGACGAATTACAAATTTTGCTATTTTATTCTCTTTATGTACATCTTCAAGTGCCAATCTAGAGTAATGGTCAAAAATAAACTTGTGCGTTTTATTTTTTTGTAAATCAGCACGACTTACTTCATAACCTATAAATTCTATTCTATCTCTATTTTGGATTGCTTCATATGTAGCTTCTTCAACATCTACAAACTCTACATTATATCTAATATCTTCCTTTGTTTTTGTTGCGCTTTTATTTTTAATTTGAATATAACTATCTGTAATAATTGTTTCTTCCGGATTGGGTAAGGTACTTAAATCAAACTCCATTAGTCCATAGATTTTTGCGTTGTTTTCATCATATCCACAAATTAATTCATCTTGTTCTATTGTATCCTCACCTATTGTAGTAGTTTTTAATACATCTATAACAATCTCTTGACTTGGAATAGTATATTTAATATCTATACTTGGTCGATAGTGAATACCACCACCAAAATTACCATAACCTAAGTCAAACATCATCATTTGACTATCTCTACCTTCTGGCAATTCTGTGGGTCCCGAAATTTTAAATAATACTTTTTTATTTCTTAATTGAGTTTCTAAAATACTTTTTTCAATACTATTTAAATCCCAATGACTCCAGATACCTTGAGTAAGTTTCTCAGAAGGTATACTTTGTCCTAAAGTTTCAATAATTGTTGCATTATGAATTTGTTCATAATCATATAATTCAGAAACGCTTTCTTGATCAACAAAAGAAATAGACCATTCACCAAACTTTTCTATTTTGGCATTTACTCTATTTAATGGGTAAAGAGAAATTCGTACATCTTTTATTATTGCATTTTCAGGAATACCATCTAGGTTAAATTGCATAACACCATAACTTGTACCTTTATTTTCATTTACACCTATAAATAAAGAGTTTAAACCAAAATGTTTTCTATTTGTTTCGAGTAATTTACTTGCAACATATCCTATCTCTTCAGGTGCAGGAAAAATAGTTTTACTAAACTCATCTGCATCAAGTAAAGTTTTAATTTTTACTTTTGGAGCAAACGGTGATTTCACTTTTGTAAGATTATTTACACAGCGAATAAAATAAAAATAATTTGTTCCACTTTGAAGCTGATTATCAGTAAAAGTTGTATTATATGTTTCTGCGATCATATTTGCATTTGTACAGGACTCTTTATCTTCAGTATTTCTAAATATTTGAAAGTAGATATCTTTGTTTGATTCATAATCCCATGCAAGCGTAATATCATTTGATGTATATGTATCGATATGAAAATTACTTACTCTTGAAGGTGCATTTTTAGAATAATTCTGTGCTTCACCTAAAGTTCGTAATAATCCAGGAATATTTTCATCAATACTCTCCTTCATATTTTGCATAAAATCAGGAATATTTCGAGTTCCTACTTCAACTACAACCGATAATATACCTCTTGAATAATAATACTCTCTACCACTACCACTAATTAATTTTGTAGGTGGCTTACCTCTATGAATACCATATTTTCTACCTGTTACTTTTGCAATCTCATAATTCATATTTGCACATAATGTGTTTAAATCTGTTCCTTCTATCTCTTCTTCATGATTAAATTTATGAGCAGGAAAAAATACATTTCCTTGACTATGATAATCTAAAGCTATAGTGATGTTATCTTTCGCATCAACAAATTTTTTCATAGCTGTTGTTTCTGGTTCTGAAAATGGATTTGGTCCACTATAAACATTTGAAGAGGTATCTTTAGATTTTTGATAACCTATTGGAAAGTTTCTATTTAAATCAACACCATACGTTCCATCACCATTGTCTCTTCTATTTTTTCTCCAAAATGAAAAATGTTTTTGACTGTATTCAAAGCCATCAGGATTTAAACAAGGAACGATATATAATGTATTTTTTGTTAAAGTTCTTAAAATTTTAGGATTTGAACTATAATTTGACAATAAATAATCAATAAATGAAACAGCTAATTCATTACCTATCCATTCTCTTGCATGTACAGTACCTGTAAATAACATCGCTGGTTTTAAATCTGCATTTTCTACATTTAATGAGATAGTTGCTAACATAATATCTCTATTTTCCCATGTTTTCCCAATTGATTTTATAGTAATTAGGTCAGGATGTTTTTTTACACATTCTTCCAAAAAGTCGCAAGTTTGTTGATATGATTTATATTGTTGTTTCATAGTAAATTATAATTCCTATTCGTATTTATATTAATACTAACTATTATATCTAAAAATATAAAAATTAACTTGAGATAAATTAAACATGTAAAAAATCTCATATTATCACGATTACAGCATAAATTAAAGTTATATCAATAAAATAAATTATATAATTTATTATAAGGATGATAAACAATGATAGATTCATTTCAGACAATACAAAGATTTATTAAAAACGAGTCATTTAGTGGTGTTCTTTTATTTATTGCAACACTTGCAGCTGTTATGGTTGCGAACTCTGCTTTAAGTCAAGAGTATTTTGATTTATGGCATATGCCCTTAGGCGTAACAGTAGGTGGACATACTATATCTATGAGCTTAACATATTGGATTGATGATGGTCTAATGGCTTTATTCTTTTTGATGGTTGGACTAGAGATTAAAAGAGAACTTTTAATTGGAGAGTTGTCTTCTGTATCAAAGGCAAGTTTTCCAATTGTAGCAGCAATTGGAGGAATGGTTATACCTGCATTAGTGTATGTAACACTTAACCCAGATAATCCTATAGGATTTGGAATACCTATGGCAACTGATATTGCTTTTGCTCTAGGTATATTAATGCTATTAGGAAAAAAAGTTAACCCTGCATTAAAATTATTTTTAGTTGCACTTGCTGTTGTTGATGATTTAGGTGCAGTACTTATAGTTGCAACAGTATATACGAGCGAAATACATGTAGAATATTTTTTACACGCAGGATTAGTATACTTAGCAATTTGGATTTTAAATTATAAAAAAGTTACTATGCTTACACCTTATTTAATTTTAGGGGTTGCATTATGGATTTTCATACATTCAATAGGTGTGCATGCTACAATTGCTGGAGTTTTATTAGCTTTTGCAATACCTATATCTTCAAAAGTTAATGAAGACGAATTTGTAAAATCATCGAAGCAGGCATTAGTCGATTTTGAAGAACACATTGATACTATTCCTATTTTAAATCATCACCAAATTGATTCACTAGAAGAAATAGCTCATAACTATTATAAAGTACAAAACCCATTAGTAAAACTTGAACATTTATTACATAATTTTTCTGCATACTTCATTATGCCATTATTTGCATTTTCAAATGCAGGTGTAGTTCTCAATTTTAACGCTGTTTCTGAACATCTGATGATAGTTTTAGGTGTTATATTTGGACTAATTGTTGGTAAACCAATCGGAATTTTTGGATTTACCTATTTAGCAGCAAAATTAAAAATAATAACAAAACCTGATAATTTAGGGTGGGATGAAATATTTGCAGTGGGATTTTTAGGTGGAATTGGCTTTACAATGTCAATTTTTATTACACAATTAGCATTTTTAGATGAAACAATGATTGATGCTGTTAAACTGGGTGTTTTTATTGCTTCTTTTATAGCTGGTACAATTGGTATTTTACTGATTTTAAAAGCACATAAGGAAAAACAGCTAAAATAAATAAAAATTTAGTTTAAAACTAGATTAAATTAAAAGGGTAAATAATATGTTAACAATCATTGTCGCAACACTTTTTATATCGTTAGTATTAAATGTTATATTAAAAAAAATACATCTGCCTACTATTATAGGCTACATAGTTACCGGAACAATTATCGCTTATGGTTTTGGACTACATGACGCTGTTCATAATCATGAACTTAAAGAGACAGCAGAATTTGGTGTAGTTTTCCTTATGTTTACTATAGGATTAGAGTTTTCTATAGAACACTTAAAAAAGATGAAATATGAGGTATTTGTAGCTGGTAGTTTGCAAATCATTATTACTTCTCTTATCGTATATCTAATGGCATTCTATGTATTTAATATAGATCAACAAACATCATTTATCATATCATTAGCAATTGCATTATCTTCAACTGCGATTGTTTTAAAAACATTTAATGAAACAGGTGAGATCAGTAAAAGATATGGTCAAAGAACACTAGGTATTCTTATCATGCAAGATATTGCAGTTATCCCTATTTTACTTGTAATTGGATTTATGAGTAATAGTGATGGTGAAATTTCTACTATATTATTAGAGATGCTTGTTAGTGCTACTTTATTACTTACAGCATTATGGTTATTTGGAAAATACTTACTTGAACCTTTTTTCACTCAAATTATTAAAACAAAATCTGATGAATTATTTATCGGTACTATTTTATTTTTAGCAATAGGTGCTTCATATTTTGCACATCAATTAGGATTTTCATATTCTCTAGGTGCATTTATAGCAGGTATGTTAATCGCAGAAACTAAATACAAACATCAAGCAGAGGCTGAACTTATACCTTTTAGAGATATATTATTAGGTATATTCTTTATTACTGTTGGGATGCAAATTAGTTTTGATATTATTTTTGAATATATTCATATTATATTATTGATACTTGTTCTTGCATTTATATTAAAATTTGTAATTATTTATGCGATTGTTAAATTAAGAGACAATAAACGTACAAGTTTCAAAACAGCACTTTCCCTAATCCAAATAGGTGAATTTTCACTAGCACTTTTAGAGCTTGCTCGTACAAATGAACTTGTAGCTGATCCTTATGGACAAATTATGATTGTAACAATTGTTATTTCAATGATATTAACTCCATTTATATTAAAAAATTCATCTTTTATAGCAGATAAATTTCTTAAAGATGAAAAACAAGCACCAGAAGAAGAATACATTGTAGAAGATTTAAGTGATCATATTGTTATTTTAGGGTTTGGAGAATTTGGACGAAATCTTGCAGAAAACTTAACGATAAATAAGCAAAAATATATTGCTATAGAAAATAATATAGATACATTTCATAAAGCACATAGTGCTGGTTTAAATATCATTTTTGGAAATGCAAGTAAAAAGAAACTATTACATAGTCTTCATCTTGAAAAAGCAAAAAAAGTTGTTGTTGCTATTGATAACCATAAAAAACTCTATCAAACTTGTGAAAACTTATTAACATTTATTGATGAAGATAAAATCATTATTAAAGTACATAGTGAAGATGATAAAACAGATATAGAAGAATTAGGTATTCATAATATTTATGTAGAAAATGAAATTGCAAGTAGAACTGTCGCTTCAATTATCTCGGTGACTTAAAAGAGCTTTTACGCTCTTTTATATAATAAATACAAGGCTCGTTATGTACTTAAAAATTTTTATTCTTTCAATACTATTTTCCTCCCTTCTTTTTTCATCTGAAAACTACAATGAAAACTACAGATATCGTAAATATATCCATGTAAAAGAGTTCTATGAACTTTTGACAAAAGATACTATAGATCTATCATTAAAGTATAATATTCCACCTGCAGCTGTACTTGCTATAGCTTCTGTTGAATCTGGTTATGGGCGAGGTTATGTAGCTAAAATTACTGGAAATATTTTAAGTCTTGGAGCAAACAAAAATGAAAAAGAATTACCCTCTTTATTTCTTCCAAATGTAATCAAAACAAAAAATATTTTGTACAATTCATTGGACATAGAAAGATATACAAAAGATGAACTTAGATGGAAACAAAGAGAAAAAAGTCTAAAAAAAGACTATAGACCTGATAATATAGCTGGAACAACTAAAAGACTAGACTACTTTGATAATCATACAGATAAGAGAAGAGAAGCAAACTTACAAAATATAAGAGACTTTGCAACAAAATGGATTAGTTTTAAAAAGAGTCATAAAGCCTTTAAAGATGCTAGAAAAATGATAGAAAAAAATGTGGCCATACATGGTAAAAAGATACTTTTTGATAAAGAATTTAATAAAAAGTTTATTCGTCAAATAGGCGGTAAAGATAACTCTTTTAACTATAGAAAAAGTTGGCCTAAAAAAGTTATCAGTATTTTAAATAACTCAGGATTAGTAGAACTTACATCACAAATACATTTTAAGAATAAGAGTTTTGATGAAGCTTGGTAGTCTAATTTAAAAGAATACTAAATCAACTGATTTTTGATAAACTGATTATAATGTCCATCTTGATCTTCTAGTTCATCATGGCTTCCCTGCTCTACAATTTTTCCATCTTCTAAAACATATATCATGTCTGCATTTTTAACAGTACTTAATCTATGCGCTATAGTAATAAGTGTTTTATCTTTTAAGATAGGTTCTAGAGCTTTAAATAGCTTCGTTTCTGTATGAACATCAAGAGCAGATGTAGACTCATCAAATATAACTACTTTAGGATCAGCAATTATCATTCTAGCTATGGATATACGTTGTCTCTGACCTCCTGAAAGTCTTATACCATGTCGACCTACAATCGTATCTAATCCATCTGTCATTTTTTCTACAACATCTTTAAATTGAGCAATCTCTAAAGCTTCATAAATCTCTTCATCATTTATATCTTCATTTCCCATGGTGATATTAAAACGGAGAGTATTATTAAATAATATAGGCATCTGTAGTACTAAAAATATATTATTTCGTAATGATGATTTATTTAAATCTTCAGTTACAATATCATTATATAAGATATTTCCAGAATTCTTTTCATAAAATCCTGAGATGATTTGAGCAAGTGTAGTTTTACCACTTCCACTTGCACCTATGAAGGCAATATGTTGTTTTGGATAAATGTCTAAACTAATATTCTTTAAAATAGTTTTATCTTCATTATATGAAAAATCCACATTTGTAAGAGTTATTTTTAATTCTTTAGTTGTATCCAGTAATAAACTCCCCTCTTTTTCTACCTCTAAATCTAATATTTTATTTATTCTTTTGAGTGCACTTTTAGCACTAGCATATGTATATTGCATACTTAAAATACTTTGAACGGGAGTCATCATAAACCAAATATAACCAAACATTGCAAACATCATACCCACACTTAAATCACTATAAGCCACCATCAATAATCCAGTAGCTCGAAGTATCTCAAAAGCTACCAAAAATATAGTGAAAGAAAATCTCTCATACGCTACGCTTTTAAAACTATATTCATTTGATGTTTTTTGTATGTTTTGTGCTTTTGTAATCGAGTCATCAAAAAAGTATTGTTCTTTATTACTTGCTTTAATCTGTCCAAATAATTCTAATGTTTCACCCAAATTTTCTTGAAAAGTTTCTATAGATTGATTTTCATCTTTTTTGAGTTCTCCTGTATGATTTGCAATTCTTTTAGAAAGAAATACAATTAAAGGCTGAATAACAATCATCATAATTCCCAAAACCGGATGAATCAATATAATCACAACAGAAACAGCAATAAGTGTTAACACTGAAGATATAAACTTACTAGCACTCGTGATGATAAAACTATCTAAAGTATTTACATCGGTAACTAAATTTGAAGATATTGCTCCACTTCCTAATGTTTCATATTCATTCATACATACTTTTTGAAGATGTATTAAAAGTCTTTTACGTATTTCAAATGTAACAAACTTTGCAATATATGTAAATATTTTTGTAATTATTACATTTAGTAAAAAATGAGCTATTCGCAAAGAGATAACAACTACAGCTGCAATCGCTATATAATAAAAAGCATTACCAGTACCTAAAAAAGTATCTATACTATTTACCATAAAAGCAGGTTTGTTTAACAGTACTTCATCTACCATAATAGGTAACATAAGAGGGATAGGAATACTCACCGCAATTGCAAAAAGCGTGATAATCTGTCCCCAAATTAATAACGGTTTTTGTGATAATACAAGCTTGAATATAGTTTTAAAAGTGATTGATTGATTTTTCATAATTAGATTATATCTTTTTATTTATAAAGTAGAATAGTATTTCAAGTAGAGATAATTATTTAAAAATAGATAAAGACTTCTATTGTATTTAGAATACTTGATGTAGAAAATCTACATCAAATAATTTTTACTTTTTTGAACATTTATCGGTGCTACAAGTTGTACTCAATCCTAATGGACAATATAAAGGACACCAACCAATAATTGCTGTTCCTAAAGGTACAATCCCGATTAACCCTAGCCAACTTTGCGCAAATACACCATAAGCAATAATAGCTATACCAACAACAATTCTTAAAACTTTATCTATTTTTCCTATATTATTAGTCATAATATTTCCTTTATTTTGTAATGATAAGGAAGTGTATAACAATATTTACTATTTGTAAGCAACCTATGTTACATAACTACAAAACTTCTATTTTCCCTCTATGTAGTTTGATAAAATCTTTATTTTCCAAGTCTTTTAGAATTCTACTTACCACCACACGAGACGTTCCTAAATCATAAGCAAGCTCTTCATGAGTAATCTCAATAGTTTGTTTATCTTTATTTTTTAAATACCCTAGTATTCGACTATCAAGTTTTTTAAATTTTATATCTTCAATTAAAGTTGTAAGAGTATGAAACTTCAGAGCAAAAAATGAAAATACATATTGTTGATAAGGTGTTGATTTGTTCATCAGTTCTTTTATAACTTTAGAGGGAACCAATCTTCCTTTTATTGCACTAAGAGTATGTGCTGTAGCAATTGCAGGGGTATTTGAAATTGTACTTGAAGTATTAATTATACACTGCTCGCCTGTACCTATTTCATATAAGGAAATAACTTCATCTAATTCTCCATGAATAGATAGTTTCACCTTCCCCTCTTGTAAAAGTAATATCTCATTACAAATATCACCTTGATAAAAAAGAGTGTAGTCTTTAGGTAAAACTATCTCTTTTGAGTTATCCAATAAATACTTTTTTTCCTCATTTGTAATCTTCTCAAAAAACTGAAAACCTTCCATAATTTACCTCTTTAGTTTTTTATATATTATACTACTACTTTTAGAAATTAATCTATTATATTCATTTATAATAATTAAGACTCGAAATTTAATGACAATTTCTACAAATAGAATTACAATTTCTCTAAATATTTTTATTTAAATTTTAAAGTAATGTAGTTTCGATAAAATTAATTATAATAATAAAGGAATTAAAATGACTATATCAAAAAGGCTATATTCTGGTTTTTTAATCATGTTCATGATTATAATAACTATTACAACAATAGCAATTTTCAAAGTAAAGTTTATAGATAATACTTTAAACACAATTGTTGAAGTAAACTCAGTAAAACAAAGGTATGCTATTAATTTTAGAGGAAGTGTTCATGATAGAGCAATTGCAATAAGAGATTTAGTATTAGCTACAAATAAAGATGATGCTTTATTTAAAAAATCTGTTGAAGATATTAAAAGACTTGAAGATTATTATATCCAATCTGCTAAACCAATGGATATGATTTTTAAAGATGGTTTAAATGTTGATAATACAGAAAAAAAGATATTATCTAAAATTAAAGCAGTTGAAGCAGAAACGCTTCCTCTTGTATCTACAATTATTGAACTTAAAATGAATGGACAAAATCTACAAGCAAAAGCATTACTTTTAGACAAAACAAGTGGAAATTTCACCCAATGGTTAAAAGTAGTTAATGAATTTATCGATTACCAGGAAAACAAAAACCAAATAGCTACACCAAAAGCTAGAGAAGTTGCTAGTGGTTTTTCAAGTATTATGATAGTGATTTTGTTTATCTCATTAGTTATAGGTATTTTAATAGCTTATTTAATATCAAGTCAATTAGTAAAATCCGTACAAAAAGTACAGTTAGGGCTACAAGATTTTTTTGATTTCTTAAATAAAAAAACTACAAAATCTTCTATTATTGAGCTAAAATCTAATGATGAATTTGGTCAAATGGCAAAAACTATTAATATAAATATTCAAGAGATTGAAAAATCAATAGTACAAGATGATGAATTTGTTAAACATATTGCTGATTTCGCACAACAAATTGGAGATGGAAATTTAATGGCAAAAATTGAGAAAGATACACAAACAAAATCTTTATTAGAGTTAAAACAAATTTTAAGCAAAATGCAATGTGATTTGAATGAAACAATTGCAGAGTGTATACCTACTTTAATACATGTTTTATCTTCGTATAAAAATCATGATTTTACAGTAAGTTCACCACAAACTTCATCTAAAGTGGCTGTTGCTGTTAATGAATTAGGTGATGTAATCTCCGATTTATTATCTCAATCATTAAATATTGGAAAATCTTTAGAAAATTCATCTGAAGCATTGATAAATAATGTTGAAAAACTAGATATAAGTTCCAATGAAGCAGCATCATCACTCAACGAAACATCTTCAGTTCTTAAACAAATTACAGCAGCTGTAACAAATAATTCTAAAAATGTTTTAGAGATGGAACGCTATGCAATAGAAGTTAATAGTTCTGCAAAAGATGGTCAAGAACTAGCAAAAAATACAAGCGAAGCAATGAATGATATAACAGACCAAGTAAATGCAATTACTGAATCTATTGGTGTGATTGATCAAATAGCTTTCCAAACCAATATCTTATCTCTTAATGCTGCAGTTGAAGCGGCAACTGCAGGTGAAGCCGGTAAAGGATTCGCAGTAGTAGCACAAGAGGTACGAAATTTAGCAAGTCAATCAGCTGCTGCAGCTAATGAGATAAAAAATCTTGTTGAATTAGCGACATCAAAAGCGATTTACGGTAAATCAATTAGTCATGAGATGATTGGTGGATATGATAAGCTACTTGTAAATATTGAAAAAACAACAGACTCAATTCAAAGTATTGCCTCTTCATCAAAAGAGCAAGAACAAGGTATATCTCAAATTAATAATTCTATCTCATTATTAGATTCAAAAACAAAAGAAAATACCACTATCTCAAAAGAAACAAAAGATATAGCGATGAAAACTGATTCTATTGCTAAAGAGATAGTTTTAGACTTAAGTAATAAAAAATTTAAAAATATGGAACCTAATAAATAATATTAATTTTCTCCAGAAGATATTTTCAAATCTTTTGGAGGATATCCAAAATAACTTTTAAAATCTCGTGAAAACTGTGATCCATTATCATACCCTATCTCATAAGCAGCATCAACAATTTTATAGTTTCGTGTCATTATTAAGTCTTTAGCTCTATTGAGTCTTATTTTTTTTATATATTGTAATGGGGTATGAGAAGTTATATTTTTAAAATGTGTATGAAAAGAGGAAACACTCATATCTTCTTGTCTTGCTAAAAGAGAGATATTTAATTTGGTATGACATTGTGTATGAATAATATTCAAAGCTCTTGCTATTTTTGCTTCATTGTTATTATCTAAAAAAAGCTTATGTAAGAAGTTAGAATTTTCACCTATTGCAACTCTATAAAAAAGCTCTTTTAGTATTGATTCACCTAAAACTAACGATTCTTCTTTGGATTGTAATATCTTTAGAAATCGTAAAGTACACTCCTCTACCTCAGAGGTAACTTCATCTGAAAAAACACCCATCGTATCTTCAGAAGATTCAAAAACTAACTTTTGGGATAAAGTAGAAATAACTTCATACATCATATTTTTGTCTATAGAGATAATCAATGCAGTAAAGGGTTCACTCTTTGATGCAAATGTTTTACATTCAAAAGGTAAAGTTGTTGGTACAACTAAATATCGTTTACTATTTAAAGTCAGTGTATTTTCACCAATATTACTTACTTTTTTTCCCTGTAAAATTAATACTAAACAGTTATCTATAATTGAAGGTGTTAAAGAATCACAT
>JAONGR010000027.1 GCA_028375605.1 Arcobacteraceae bacterium | reverse complement strand
TAATTAACCAACAAATACTCTTGTAGAATCTAAAAATGATAAAGCGATTGTTACTACAGCAGATACTACTAATAGTCCCCAAATTACATAATACATTATCTACTCCTTATTTATTGATCCACATTTTATGATTATCAGGATTATTCATTTTTAATGCATTTAAATCTTGATTAACTTCATAAAAGTTTTCAGCGTTAGCTTGTTGAGTTACAACAGCAAAATATGTTAAAGTTCCAAGTACAGAAAGTAATAGTACAACAGCTACTAGAAAACCAGTAATTCCATGTATAAAACTAAAAACACCTCTTTCTGAATCATTCATTTGTGTATTTCCAGCCATATTATTCTCCTATACTTCTTAAGTAATTAGCAACAGCTTTTACTTGTGTATCTGATAATCTTCCATCAAAACTTGGCATTGTACCAATAACAGATTTCTTACCATCTTTTAGAATTGATGCTACTACTTTATCAGAATATGATTTAATATTTGGTGCAACATAATCCATACCTTCACCATTTTCACCATGACAAGATGCACACGCAGCAAATGAAGCTGGTTGTTCACCTTTAAATCCACCGGCAACATACTCAGCAATTATTTCTACATCATCACCAAAAGCCATACCACCTGGCATACCACCTGGAAAATCAGTTTTAAAGTTATTAGCACCATTATTAATAATATCTATTACAGATTCTTTACTAATTCTTTTTGTTAAATCTTGAGCTTTACCATCAATACCTTCAGCATCAATACCATGACATGGAGCACATTGTACTAAAAATACAGATTGTCCCATACCTACTAAATCTTCTTTTGAAATATTATTCCATTTAGATTCAAATTTAGCTTGATATTCATTTGTTTCTTCATTATATTGTCCAATTTGTGAGAATTGATTTGTTGGATATCCAACAAACATATACCACATTGCCCAAATAATTGTACCTATTAACATAAGCCCCCAACCAGTAGGAATATTGTTAGTATATTCACCAATACCATCCCAGTTGTCTTCTTTTAAATCACCAGTAGCCGTATCATTTTTAATTTGATTAACATATTTTAATGCTACAAATACTGTAATACCAATAATCGCAATACCACCAAGCATTGTAAGGTCATTGATATAATCTTCACCTAATGCAAATGAATCACCTGCCATGAAGTATGTACCAGTCATCAATGCAATGATAAGAATAATACCACCTATTACCATAGATTTCATATTAGCTATCTCCTTTTTTAAATTTTTTTAAAAGTTTATTAACTTTTATTATCTTCTTTTCTTTTTTCTAGAGGTTTAGATTCTATACTATCGTCGAGAACAAGGTTAGAATAGCTTTCATAGTTAGTCTCACCTTTTTTGTCTCTTTTATATATAGAATATGCGTAACTATAAAATACGATACACACCAAAGTTAATAAAGCAAATTTTGCATAAGCTTGAACTGTTAATAGAGTTTCGTATTCCATTTTTATACCTTTATTTTAAAGAATTTAAATATGCAATTAAAGCAACAATTTCAGGAATCTCACCAGCAGCTACTGCATCTTTTACACTTTGCGTTTTCATGTCATTTGCAACTAATTTAGCTTCTTCTAAAGCTGACATTTTTGCATCTTCCCATGAACCTAATTTTGGCATACCTTCTTTGTCATATGGTACTGCGAATACTTGTTTTTGAGTATTTGCATTTGCATATGCTGTTGCGATATCAGCTTTATTAGTAAACATATGAGGGTAAGCTGGCATTACTGTACCAGGAACAACCTCTGCTGGTGCCATCATATGATTCTCATGCCAGTCAGTAGTTCTATAATTACCAACTCTCATTAAATCTGGACCAGTTCTTTTTGATCCCCATAAAAATGGTCTATCATAAGCATATTCACCAGAAATTGAATACATACCATATCTATCAGTTTCTGATTTAAATGGTCTAATCAATTGAGAGTGACACGCATTACAAGAATCTTTAATATAAACCTGTCTACCAGCTAGTTCTAAAACAGTATATGGTTTAGTTCCAACTTTAGGTTGAGATGCTTTAGCAAAATCTGGTAAAACTTCAACTAAACCTGCAAATGCCAAAAATAAAAATAATACTACCGTAAAGAAAAACGGTCTTTGTTCTAACCAATGAAACATATTAACCCCTTTCTCTTAAGCGCCCATAGGCGATGCGTTTGTAGGCTCTTTGTCAAGAACTCTACCACAAGTAGCTGTTTTATAAATATTATATGCAAACATAAAGAACCCGATTAAATACATTAATCCACCTACAGCTCTAATAGTGTAGTAAGGTTGAAGTACTGTAACTGTATCAATAAATGAGTATAATAAAGAACCATATTCATCATATGCTCTCCACATCATACCTTGAGTAATACCAGCAATCCACATAGATGTAAAGTATAATACAATAGCAGTTGTTTGTAACCAGAATTGTGTTTCCATTAAAGATTTAGAATAAATCTCTCTTTTGTACATTCTTGGTGCCATATGAAATAATGCTGCCATAATCATGAATACAACCCAACCAAGTACACCATCGTGAACATGTCCAGGAATCCAATCAGTAAAGTGAGCAATTGCATTTACAGATTTAATAGCTTGAATTGGACCTTCAATTGTTGATAACATATAAAATGTAGATGCCATAACCATAAATTTAATTAATGGAGATGATTGTAATTGACCCCACTCACCTTTCATAGTAAGAAGCATATTAATAGCAGATCCCCATGATGGTAAAATAAGAACAATTGACATTACAGAACCCATAGTTTGTACCCAATCTGGAACAGTACTATAAATAAGGTGATGTCCACCAGCCCATAAATATACAAACATTAATCCCCAGAATGCAAGAATAGAAAGTTTATAAGAATAAACATTTTGTCCAGACTCTTTTGGTAAGAAGTAGTAAATCATAGCAATAATAGGAGTAGTAAATACAAATGCAACAGCATTATGTCCATACCACCATTGTACTAAGGCATCATTTGTACCAGCATACATTGAAATAGAGTGAATCCAAGAACTAGAAGCACCACCAGCAAATAACATTGTAGGAACTTCCATGTTATTAAATAAATGCAACATAGCTACTGCCACGAAACATGCTATGTAATACCATAATGAAATATATAATGTTCTTTCTCTTCTAATACCAATTAATCCAAAAATTGATACACCCCATAGAACCCACCATACTGTAATCAGTATATCTAATGGCCATTCTAATTCAGCATACTCTTTTGAAGTTGTAATACCAGAAATTAACGTAACTACCGCTAAAAGAATTGTAATGAAATATAAAGCAAAATGTAATTTTGCTACCCCCATTAAAAAAGGTGATTCTTTTAAAGATACTTTTAATACTCTTTGACCAACATAATACCATGTAGCAAAGATACCACTCATTGTAAAACCAAATGCCACACCATTTGTGTGTAAAGGTCTTAACCTACTGAATGTACCATATTCTCCAGCTAAATTACTTAGCTCTGGAAATGCTAGTTGAAATGCCAAAATAACACCAACAGTCATACCTATGATTCCAAACAGAATTGTTGCAAAAGTAAAGGCTTTTGCTATCGAGTAATCATACTCAATTGTTGCACCGTTCTGCATCAATCTCCTCCTAAAGTTTAAAATAAAGCCACGTAAAACGCCACTTATTAACCGAATTCTATCCTACATTAATTTAAACAAATCTGAATTAGTTAATCGTTTGTTAATATTTTAAGATTAATAATATTTTTTAAGTTAAATTTAACAAATAGTAACATTATTTTAGACAATTGTATATTAATCTAATTTTAAGAAATGCACAGATATACTTCTTACTATATAAATAAAAGAGGTGGAAAATGTTAAAAGGATTAATAAAAAGTGGACTTATAGCTTCACTTATATGTTTCGCAACTGTTGGTAATGCTCAAGGTGAGAATACTATTGAAATAAATGGCGGTAATATGACGTCTGACTATATATCACCAGTTGGTTCAAATGGTATGGCAGATGATAAAATAGTAGAATTAGCTGATTCACTATTAGCAAGTAGTAGAATTGCACAAGCAGATATGGGAAATATTGCCATTACATCATTTGTAAATCTACATAACCTATCAAAAACAAGTTCATTTGGGAGAACTCTTGGTGAGACATTTTTTAATGAATTATTTGTTAGAGGATTTAATGTTGCAGACTTTAGAGGACAAAGTGCTCTATCAGTTAACCCAACTGGAGAATTCTTTATCACTAGAGATATTAAAAAAATCAATAAAAAAGTTGCTAATAGTTATGTTTTAGTTGGAACATTTTCTACAATTGATAAAAAAGTTATTATCAATGCAAGAATCATGGATAATCAAACAGGAAGAGTTGTTGCATCAGCGAAAACTTACTATCACACAACAGATTGTAACTTATTAAATAATTGTCCAAGAGCTAGAACAATTAGAATCACTTCTAAATAACGAAATAAACACTTAAAGAGAGATTATCTCTTCAAGTGCTTTTACAAAAGTATCACCATCGTTAGTGCAAGAACAAACCCTATATTCTTTTACTTGCAATTTTTTGGCTAATTCTCGATACTCTATATCTAATTCAAAAATCGTTTCACTATTATCTACAATAAATGATATTGGGTATACAATAACTTTTTCATTTTTAAAATTTTTTAACATATTATCTAAGCTAGGAGACAGCCACTTCATTGGTCCTATTTTTGATTGATAGGCAAGATTGATCGATTTAATATTAGTTGCATAGTGGGATAACTTTTCTTTTAACAACTCGACATGCTCTTCTACTTGTTGTTGATAAGGATCTCCTTTATCAACCATTTTTTGTGGTATTCCATGTGCTGAAAATATAACATGAAAATCGTTGTATTTTGACTGAACATTTATAATCTCATCGCATATTGCTTTGTTATACATTTCATTCTTATAAAATGGTTCAATTGTAGTTATATTAAATTCTTCATTACTTTTTTCTATAAAATCTTCTACACTTGATTTTGTAGTTGTAGTTGAGTATTGAGGATAAAGAGGTAATAACACTACTTCTTTAATATTTTCTTTTTTTATTCTGGCAATTGCTGTTTGTGCAAATGGAGAAGTATATCTCATTGCTGTTGTAATAAAATAATCTGGTAAAATCTTATTTAATTTTTCCACTAATAAATCTGTTAATTCATGTAAAGGAGATTTTCCTCCTATCTCTTTATAGGTATCCCATACTTTATTTAATCTTAGTGTAACAATCAATGATGCAAACATAGACCTCAGAGTATTACTTTTAAATGTAATAATATTTTTATCATTAAACATATTAGTTAAAAATACTTCTAATTCATCTTTACTTCTAGCTGCACCCATATTTAATAAAACTAAAGCTTTTTTACTCATCATTATCCTATTTTTCTATATTTATAATTCGATCACTACACCAAGATGCTAAATCACTATCATGCGTAATTAAAAGAATACCAAACGTATCTGCAAAGCCGACTAATATCTTCATTGTATCTAAAGCTATAATGTTATCTAAAGCGCTTGTAGGTTCATCAGCTAATAATAAATCAGGCTTCATAAGTAAGGCACGTAAAATACTACACCTTTGTAATTGTCCACCACTTAACTTATGTGGTCTAAAAGAAAGAAGTTCATTAGTCAAATTTAACTTTTCTAAAAAATATAAAAACTCCTTCATATCATAACTTCCTAAAACATCATCAATCTGTTCTTTTATACTAAATGTTGGATGAAAAGAGCTATATGGATCTTGGTAAATAGAAGCAATTTTTTTCGTTTCTATAGAACCCTTAAGAGGATTTAAATTCTTACTTATTAATTCAAACAGTGTCGATTTACCGCTTCCACTCGTACCTACAATAGATATAATTTCACCACGATTTACTTCTAAGTTAAAATTCTTATACATCAAATTTTCTTTTTGATATCCAAATGATAAATCATTTATTTTTAATACACATTTTTCATTCATTTATGTATTCTATCTGAAGTTTTATAAGATAAGTTGAAGTAAGAAATTAGTATCATTTAACAAATTAAATCAGGAGAACAATATGAAAAAAATCGTATTAGGAACATTAGTATTATCTGTAGCAGCATTCGCATCTGTTAATCTTGGAGCATGTAAAGGCTGCCATGGGGCAAACTTTGAAAAAAAAGCTTTAGGAAAATCTAAAATCGTTAAAGACTTAACAAAAGCGGAAGTATCTGCTGCACTTGTTGGATACAAAAATGGTACATATGGTGGACCAATGAAAGGTGTTATGAAAGGTCAAGTTGCAAAATACAGCGAAGCTGATTTAAAAGCTACAGGACTTGGAAAATAATTTCTAGTTTAACTAAATTATTATTAAGCCAGCTACAAAATGTAGCTGGCTTTTTTTTAACTATTTTTTAATTTTTCTTTTTTATTTGCTTTTAATTCTTTCACTTTTTCATCTCTTCTAATAGCAGATTGTAACTCTTCTGTACTATCATTTAATAATCCATTCATCATTTTTTTACCATCATCAAATTGACCTTGTTTTACACCCCAAATAAATATACCTAAAAGAGTAAAACTAACAATCATTCCTACAACTAATTCTACCCATAAAATGTTATTCATAAAATCTCCTATTTTTTATTTTTTATTCTTAAACTATTTCCAACAACGAGTAATGAACTAAGACTCATTGATAAAGCAGCAACTAATGGAATAATAAATCCAGCCATTGCAATTGGTATAGTTACAATATTATAAATTAGCGAGATCATTAAATTTTGTTTGATAAATCTAAACGTTCTTTTTGTTATATAATGACTTTTTGTTATTCCTGAAAGCTGATCATTTAAAATAACAATATCACTAATTGCAATAGCAATATCAGCTCCATTACCCATGGCAATTGAAATATCTGCACGACTAAGGGCTAAAGAATCATTAACTCCATCTCCAACCATAACAACTTTTTGACCACTATCTTTTAAACTTCTGATATAGTCAGCTTTAGCAATAGGAGACATTTTTGCTAAATGATGATCCACCTTAACTTCATCTGCTATTTTTAAAACTGTTTGTTCATTATCACCACTACAAAGAATTGTTTTAATATTTTGATTCTTAAAATATTGTATTGTTTCAATTGCATCTTCCCGTAATTGATCTTGTAATTCAAAAGTAGCTAATAATTTATCATTAATTGTATAATGATAAACTGTAGTTTTATATTCTATATTATTTTCTAATTTTCCACCATAAATAATAGTGTCATTATAGAGTGCTTGAATACCAAATGCTGGTATTTGTTCAATTTTTTTTAATTCTACATGTTTTAAATTACTAAATGATTTTTCGAGGTGTTTTTTTATAGCGATACTAACCGGATGCGTTGAACTATCACTTAAAGAATATAAAATATTTAATTCCTCTTTTGTTAAAGATAAGGGAATATCTTTTACTGTTAAATTTCCGGTAGTCAAAGTACCTGTTTTATCAAATACAATGGCATCAATTTTTGCAAATGTTTCAATAAATTTTGCTTCTTTAAATAGTAATCCCTCTTTAGTTAACCAGCTAATTCCAATTAAACTAGCAATGGGAGTAGCTAAAGCTAAAGCACATGGGCAAGCAATAATAATAACAGAGATTCCTATAATCAAAGCATTTTCAAAACTTCCATCATAAAAAAACCAAGCAACAAATGTTCCTATAGCTAGAGAAAGTATCATCACAGAAAAATATTTCGACATAGATTGAGTTGTATCTTCAATTTTTGGTTTTGAATTTAAAGAATCTTCTAATAGTTCAACAATATGATTAAGTGTTGAATTAGCATAATTTTTTGTCGCTTTATATCTTATAACTGATTCTGTATTAATAGTACCAGAAAATATTTTATCACCTATCTTTTTATCTACAGGTAATGATTCTCCACTAATACTACTCTCATCAAAACTACTATAACCTGATGTTACAATACCATCTACACTAGCTTTTTCTCCATTTTTAACCTCAATAATATCATCAATATTTATTTCATCCAAAGAAACAGTTTTTTTACCATCTTCCACAATTATAGTTGCCTCAAGAGGAATTTGAGATTTAATTTTATCCATGGTATCGACAGCACTCTTTTTACCTAATACCTCCAGATATTTACCTACAAGTACAAAAGTTATAATCATCGCTACACTATCAAAATAACTATCACCAGCTCCACCAAATAATACATAAATAGAATATATATAAGTAAGTGTTGCTCCCCCAGATACTAAAAAGTCCATATTAATAATTTTATTTTTTAAACCATAATATGCACCTCTAAAAAATATCCAACCACTATAAAATAATACAGGTGAGGCAAATATAAATTCAGCCATGTGTATCATACGTAGTATCTCAGGATCTATACCTGAAAAATAACCAGTATATTTGGCAACATCAATCATCATAATATTCATTGATGCAAAAATTGCTATAGACATTCTTAAGAAAAAATCTTTTTTATTTTTAGTAGCTTTTATTTCACTATCAGTACGAGTATAAGGATATGCGTTATATCCAATACTTCTTATTTTATCTATAATTTGTGATAATTTAATAATATCATTATCCCAAATTATTTTTGCCTTATTATTTGTAAAATTAATATTAATTTCTACGATACCTGCTGTTTCATTCAAAACTTTTTCGTTGAGCCAAATACAAGCAGCACAATGAATACCCTCAATAATTAAATCAACTCTATTAAATCCATCTTCTGTTGTTCTAATGTATCTCGTGACAAAACTTTCCATATCAAAATTACTACTATCTTCTCCTCGTGCAAGTGGCTTTGATAATTTATTATTACCTAATTTATCGTAAAAGCTATCTAGTCCATCGTCTTTTAATAAATGATAAACTCCCTGACAGCCATTACAACAAAAATTTAATTCATGTTGGAGAGGTTCTTTTATCATTACTGATTCTTCAAATTCAAGATGACAGTGTGAACAAGATACTAAATTTGACATTCAAAAACTCCCCTATTTCTATTTTTTAACAGTTTATTATATCTCTTGACATGACCATGCATAGCGATATAAGTATTAAATTTTTTAGATGATTGGATATATCCAAGTGCTAACATAAGATTTGAAGTTGGCTCTACACTGCTAATACTATGAGGTACCATAGAACCAGTTAATATAATTCTTTTATTTGTAATATGTTTTGATAAATATTTTGCAGTTTTATCCATAGTATCCGTACCATGAACAATGATAATTTTTTCATAATGTGATTTAATAATATAATTTTTAATCAAAATTCTATCTGATTTAGTGATGTCTAAACTATCTTTAAATACAAAACCAACAACATCACAATACTCTATTTTAGAACTTTTCAAAATAAAATTTATAGCTTTATTATGACAAGGGACTATTAATTCACCCGTTATTTCATTATAAGTTTTGTTAAATGTTCCACCCGTATTTAAAATTAAAATATTTTTATTTTTACTCACTATTATATATTCTCTTTTACCTAATTTATGTTATTATATCTAAAATAACAGTAAAAAGAGCAATAATGGAAGCAGATATATCTAGGCTAAAAGAGATTACAGTTTTATACTGTGAAGATGAAGAATACCTACGAGATATAACAAAAGGAATTTTAGAATCATTTACAAAAAAACAATTTATTTGTAAGGATGGTGCCGAAGGTCTTGAGGTATTTAAAGAAAACCAACACCTCATTGATCTTATTATTACAGATGTAAACATGCCAAATATGAATGGCTTAGAGATGGCGAAAGAGATTAAAAGAATTAATCCTAATATGCCAATAGTAGTGGCAACTGCTTTTTCAAACTCTGAATATCTACTTGAAGCTATTGACCTTGGGGTTGATAAGTATGTACTAAAACCCATCAACGTAAAAAAACTACTTGACATAATGTCAAAATCTTTACTCTATCATGAATTAAGAGATCTATATCTTGACCAATTAACAAAACTACAAAATAGAAATGCACTAATTAAAGATACTAAAACAATAGCAAAATCAACACTAGCACTTATTAATATAGATAAATTTTCTATTCTAAATGACCTATATGGTGAAGACTACGGAGATAAAATTTTATTATCTTTTGTAGCAAAAACAAAAGAAGCGTTTAAAAGTGATTTATATAATATTTATCGTGTTGGATCTGACAATTTTGTAATACTATGTCAAGATCAAAATACAGATGCAAAAAAATTCAAAGCAATATGTAAAGAGTTTATAAAAAAAACAAACTCTCAAGGAATACAGATTGGGGAAGAAGATATCGATATTAGTATTACTATTGGTATAGCTCAATCAAATGATCAACATGCTTTTGAATATGCACAAAGAGCTATACCAAAAGCTAGAAGAAAATATCTTGATATTTTGGAATACGATAAAGAACAATTTGAACAAAAAAAAGATATTGAAGAAAATATAGCATGGATTAAAAAATTAAAATCTGGACTCACAGATGGAAGATTTCAGCCTTACTTTCAGCCAATTATAGATGCAAAAACGAAAGAGATATATAAATACGAAGCTCTTATACGATATATCGCTGATGATGGTACAGAAATAGCACCATATAAATTTTTAACTATTGCTAAAAAAGCTCGTTTATTTCCTATAATTATCAAAGTAATGCTTTCAAGTGTTTTAGAAATAATTAAAGAAAAACAAATTAGAGTTGCAGTAAATTTATCGTTTGAAGATATGGTAAATAATGACACAAATCAATTTATTTTTGACACTTTAGAAGCATATAAAGATGAGGCAAAATTATTAGATTTTGAAATTTTAGAAAGTGAAGAGATAGAAAATTTCGAAATAGTAAAAAACTTTATAATTAAAATACGATCATATGGCTGCCATATTGGTGTAGATGATTTTGGTGCTGGATACTCAAACTTTAACATGCTTGAAGCACTTAATGTCGACTTTGTAAAAATTGATGGGTCATTAATAAGAGAGATTGACACACTACCAAAACATGCATTGATAGTCGAAACAATATCAGACTTCTGTACAAAACTAGGCATTAAAACAGTTGCTGAATTTGTAAGTAGTGAAGAGATTTATCAAAAAACAAAAGGTTTAGGTATTAAATATATGCAAGGTTGGCACTTTGGAAAGGCTATAAGTCGAGAGCACTTATAGCTTCTAATTCCAATTCGAAATAATTTCTGACTTATTATATAATGATGCTTTAATTAATGAACTTTTAGCAACCGAAACAAGCTGATCTGATGCTATTTCTAAATTATCATTAACTATAAAATAATCATATTTATCTATATATTCAATCTCTAACTTAGCATTTGAAATTCTTTTTTCTATCACTTCTTTTGAATCAGTAGCTCTATTATAAAGACGTTTTTCCAACTCTTCTATACTTGGTGTAGTAATAAATACAGTCGTAGTAATTGCACTTAGTCTATCAATTACTTGTTCGAATCCTTGCACATCTATATCAAAAATAACTAATTTAGAGTCTAGTAAAGCTTGATTGATTGGCTTCAGAGATGTCCCATAATAATTTCCATGAACCTCTGCCCACTCTAAAAAATTACCATTTTCAATATCTTGTGTAAATTCTTCTTTTGAAACAAAATAATAATCTACACCATCTTTTTCACCAACTCTAGGTGCACGTGTAGTTGTAGAAATAGAGAAATAGTAATTATCTATAACCTTATATACTTCTTTTAGTAAAGAACTTTTCCCACAACCACTAGGTCCGGACAATAATAATATCGCCCCTTTAGAATATATATTATTCACCTTCAGTTTGTCCTAATTTAATTTGTAAATTAATTTCGTAACCATCAGTTAAAGAATCAATAATATCTTGATCCAATTTATTCAATAAAGGAGTAAGTTCTTCTAATTCATAATTATTCAAAAGAACTTTGATAGGTTTATTATCAAATTTACTATATATTTCACTTACGGTATTCACTTCATCTATAGCTTGATCAATAATTGAAGATAAATCCATCCACTCATCTTCATTTTTCTCTGAATCAAAATCATCTTTTATCACATTTTTACTAGAAGTCATAATATTTTGTATATTCGATAGTTCTTTTGTATCTAAAATTCCACCATTATTTAATGCAGTTAAAGCAACGATACTATCATCATTTTCTTCTTCCATATCAAATGCAATATCATCAGCAAGACTTTCTAAATATTCAACCGCAGGTTCTACAATTTCGGGTAGTTCTTCTCTTTGAATCTCTTCTACTTCCACATTGGAGATATATGTTTTAGAGTTGTTTCTTTTTTGAAGAATAGTTAACTGTGTCTCTAAAATTTGCTCTAAAGATGAAGGCAAAAAAGGTAAAGGAATAATAAAATCATTAGCACTACCAAATGGTAATTCTTCTTTTGAGATCGCACCAATTATTTTAGAGTAAGATTTAATAATATCAAATCTATCATCAATAAAATCATTATCAATTACTATAATATCAACTTTATGATCAATCTGTACTTCATTTAAAACATCAAGTTTAATATTTAATTTCTTACATACTAAAGTAAATATTTGAATTACAATTGGTTTACGAGATACTAAGATCAAGCTTTTATTCATAACATTTTCCATCAATCATTATTTTATTTGCTCCAATCTATAATCATTTAGTTTATATACCTTATCACATTTATCTGCAATTTTAGTTTCATGCGTTACCATAATAAGTCCCGCATCATTATTCTGCACATAATCAAACAAAACATCCATAACTTCGTTAGCTGTTTGAAAATCTAAATTTCCAGTAGGTTCATCTGCAAAAATAATCTTTGGTTTCTTAACCAATACTCTTGCACAAGAGAGTCGTTGTTGTTGACCACCGCTGAGTTCACCGATACCTTGTTTCATTACATGACTTATATTTAAAGAAGATAATAAATTACTATCAACATCATTTTCACTTAATAATTCTGAAATTTTCAGATTTTCATCTGCATTAAAACCTCTAAATAAATAATGCGCTTGAAAAATTATTCCAAAATCATTTCTACGAATTTTTAGTAAATTATTTTTTGATAAATTAAATATATTTTTATTATTGTAGTACACTTCACCTTTATTTGGAATCAATAAAGTTGAAAATATGTTTAATAAGGTTGACTTTCCACTACCACTTGCACCTATAATTGCTATAGATTCACCTTTGTTTAAAGCTAAGTTTATATCTTTAAATAGAGGGTAGTCAAAATCGTGAGAAACTGCCCTTACATCAAGTAAGGGCAAATTTGAATCAGCTTCCATTGTATTAACTTCAGTCATAATTCAAATATTTGCTAAACAGAAATACTATTTAGCCATTTGAGCAGCAACTTCTGCCGCGAAATCTTCTTCTACTTTTTCAATTCCATCACCTAGTTCATATCTTACATATTCAACTAGTTCGATAGAAGCATCACACTCAGCGATAGCTTGCTCAACAGTTTTAGAATCATCCATAACATATGGTTGACTTAAAAGTGCATTTGCAGTATCTAATTGAGTATTATCTGTGATAAATCTTTCGATTTGTCCAGGAATAATTTTGTCCCAGATTTTTTCAGGTTTACCTTGAGCTTTTAATTCTGCTTTTAAATCCTCTTCAACTTGAGCTAATGCTTCAGCTGTAAGTTGAGATCTACTTACAAATAAAGGGATTTTTTTCTCAGGTTTACCAAGTCTATGTAACTCAATATTTAATTTTTCAATATCAGCAATAATACCTTTATTTTCTGATTCGATAAATTCAGCAGATAAATCTTTATAAGAGATAACTGTTGGTTTCATAGAAGCTGCATGCATAGCAACTTTCTTTAATAAATCAGCAGCTTTTTCTTTTGCCTCAGGAGCACAAGTAGCTGCTAAAATAACACCAACTTTACCTAAATGAACGTAACCATTAACAACACCATTATCAGTAGATACTGTAGTCATTTTTCTAGCAACGATATTTTCACCAATAATTGCAATTCTTGAATTTAAATATTCTTCAAAATTAGTACCATTGATTTCTGTCTTATTTAATTCTTCAGTACAAGTTACAGCAGTTGCTTGAACATGAGATGTAATCTCGTCTTTTAATGCTAAGAAATTTTCATTTTTAGCAACAAAGTCTGTTTGAGAATTTAATTCAACCATAGTAACTTTTGTTTGATCTTCATTTACTAAAATAGAAACAAGACCTTCAGCTGCTACATTTGAAGATTTTTTAGCAGCTTTAGATAAACCTGCTTCTCTTAAATGCTTAATAGCTTCTTCAAGGTTACCTTCTGTTGCATTTAATGCTTTTTTACAATCAAGCATACCTGCACCAGATTTTTCTCTAAGCTCTTTAATTAATTTTGGAGTTGCACCAGCCATAATTATTTTGCCTCTTCTGTTGCTACTTCAGCTTCTGCAGCTACTTCTTCAACAACTTCAGCCATATCAGCTTCTGTTACTTCTTCAGAAACTTCACCATTAGCTTCAGCTCTAGCTGCTTTACCTTCGTTCATAGCTGCTGCCATTTCATTACAAAATAATTGTACTGATCTGATTGCATCATCATTTCCTGGGATTGGGAAATCAACTAAATCAGGGTCACAGTTTGTATCTAAAGGAGCATAAACTTTAATTCCAAGTCTTCTAGCTTCTAAAATAGCGATTTTTTCTTTAACTGCATCAATAACAAACATCATGTCTGGAAGATTCTTCATCTCTTTGATACCACCAAGGTAGTTTTCTAACTTAGTTTCTTTTCTAGTAAGCATTAATGCTTCTTTTTTAGTCATTAAGTCTAATTGACCTTCTTCTCTCATTTTTTTAATGATTTCTAATTTTCTAATTGATTTTTTCATTGTTGGGTAGTTTGTTAACATTCCACCTAACCATCTGTGGTTTACATAAGGCATACCACAATCGTTAGCAGCTTTTTTAATAGCTTCTGTAGCTTGTTTTTTTGTACCAACAAAAATCATTGTTTGACCTTCAGCAGCAGCATCTCTAACTAAAGTATATGTGTATCTAAAATATCTAAGTGTTTTTTGTAAATCTATAATGTAAATGTTTTTTCTAACACCAAAAATAAATTTTTTCATTTTTGGATTCCATCTTCTTGTTTGATGACCGAAGTGTACACCACATTCTAATAAGTCTTTCATTGTAACCATAATAATTCCTTCTTTTGGCAATTTTGCCAGATTAATTTTCGAGTTTTTACCTCTGTAACCATTCATATCTCAATATTAAAAATATTTTTGATACAACTCTTATAGAATTGTTACATGTGAATTTCACATTAATCATAGTCGAGACTAGATTAAAGGAGCTGGATTTTAGCTAAAAATATTTTAAATTTAGTTTAAGTGTTAGTATAAATTTTAATCATAAAAAAAGCCCCATTCTAAAATGAGGCTTTTTTGAATAAAGTTTTATAAAATTATAAAACTTTAAATCCTTCTTCTAAATCAAGTGTACCTTCATAAAATGCTTTCCCTACAATACAACCTGCAATATTTCCATTTTCTTTACAATTAATAATATCATTGATATCTTTTACACCACCAGAAGCTATAGTATCAACTCCACTTGCAAGTGCAATCTCTTCAGTCCATTCTACATTAACCCCACAAAGCATACCATCTTTAGAAATATCAGTACAAATAATAGCATCCACACCAGCATCAGCAAACTCTTTAGCTAAATCCGTAGCTTTCATAGTTGAAACTTCAGCCCATCCTTCAACAGCAACCATACCATTCATAGCATCAATTCCAACAGCGATAGGATACTTAGCAGCCATATCTTTTACAAACTGAGGATCTTTAACTGCAATACTTCCTAATATAAGTCTATCAACACCAAGTTCAATATACATTTTGATAGTTTCTTCATCTCTGATACCACCACCAAGTTCGATTTTTAAATTACAATTTTCTCTGATCTTTTTGATTTGTTCTAAATTTGCTGGTTCACCTGCAAATGCACCATTTAAATCAACAATATGTAACCACTTTGAACCCAACTCTTCAAATCTTTTAGCAACTTGCCATGGCTCATCACTATATATTTTAGCACTTTCCATTAGACCTTTACTAAGTCTTACAGCTTTTCCGTCTTTTAAATCTATCGCTGGTAATATTTCCATTTTTGTTATTCCTCTTCTTTAAATAAGTTTATTAGTTTTTGTTTTAGTTCATCAAAATTTTCGTGTGTAAAATCATAAGGGAACTTTGGATAAAGCTCTTTGTAAATACTAGATAAAAGTTTTCTATTTTTATTTAATTTTTTTAAATCTAAACATTTTTCGC
>JAONGR010000026.1 GCA_028375605.1 Arcobacteraceae bacterium | reverse complement strand
ATAGTTTTATCATTTTTTGTTGTACAGGTGAAACTGATTTTAAAACAATGGCAAAAAGCTTTACAAAAAAAAGCAACTCTTGTGAAGTAAGGTTTTTTAACCCCACCGATCAAGAAGCATTGCATCTATTAAATGGTGTAATTCAAGAAAAACAATTACAATGTGGTTTTGGAGAATTACAATACCTTTACAACATGCATCAAAAAGATTTATCTTTAACAGTAAATGATTTAAACAAACTCTCAATTTTACAAGAACCAATTACTGCAAATATCATCAATGCCCAATGTTTTGGTATGGGTGCAGTTTCAATCGATGATTTTTTCAATAAATTATTTACAGGGCAAGGTATAAATAAAGACTTATATATGATTTTGGAAGAGGGAATGAACGAAATTAATCTCATCAACCAAACAACAACATTTATACAACAATTATTTAATATCAATAGTTATTTAAAATTAAATGGACAACTTAACATAATTGAAATATGGGGATATAAACTTCCTACAAATATTGCAAATGAGCGAGCTAGTATAGCGATGAAATTTTCAAGCGAAGATTTTATCAGAATGTTAAATTTCTTTTTAGAATTAGAATTAGAATTAAAAACCAGAAAAAATCTTGATATAAATAGTTATACACAAGCACAGTTTAGGAACTTCTCAGCTAGTTTAAGATAAAATCGCCCTTCAAAGTGGAAGTATATAACCTATATTGCCCTTAACCTTGCTGATAAAACTTAGGTTTACCGGCTAAAACCAAAAGGAGAAAAGAATGGCTAGAATTAGACATTACGAAACTATGTTTATAGTTAAAGCGACACTTACAGATGAGGAAACTCAAGCAGAAATTGCAACTGTAAAAGCAAATATTGAAAAAAAATGGTGGAACAATTGTTTCTGTTGATGATATGGGTTCAAGAAACCTTGCTTATGAAATTGAAAAGCAAAAAAGAGGTTACTACTACGTAATTTACTTTACTGCACCTTCTGAATCAATCGCTGAGTTAGAAAGAAATTACAGAGTAAATGAAAGTATCATTAGATTCATATTCATCAAATCTGAAAGTAAAACAGAAGTAAAACACTGGACTGCAATGTCAGAAGAAGCTGCTAAAAGAGCTGCAAAATAATTTTAGTGATAAAATAGTTATATAATAATGAAAGGAATTTTTCATGTACAATAAAGTGATAATAATAGGAAACCTTACTAGGGATATTGAATTAAAATATCTCCCAAGTGGTAGTGCTATAGCTAATGGAGCTATTGCTACTAGTCATAAGTATAAGAAACAAAATGGAGAGCAAGTTGATGAAGTTTGTTTTCTAGATTTTTCTATATTTGGTAAAGGTGGAGAAATTTTTAATCAGTATGTACGAAAAGGTTCTAAAGTTATGCTTGAGGGTAGACTAGTTTTTCAACAGTGGAAAGCGCAAGATGGAACAAATAGAAGTAGACATGCATTAAGTGTAACAGAGTTTAAATTTTTAGACGGTAAATCTGATTCACAAGATACAGGTGGAAATAACTATAATGCTCCACAACAGCAACAACCACAACAGAACTATAATACTCCGCAACAACAGCAACAATATAACCAACCTGCACAGCAAAATTATAATGCTCCACAGCAACAGCAACAAAATAGTGGTATGAACAACTCTTATGAGCAAAACATACCTACAATTGATATAGACAACGACGAAATACCGTTTTAGTCTGTAGAAGAATATAAAAGGAACCACCATGGCTGAAAGAAGAAAATTCGCAAAAAAATATTGTAAATACTCTGCAATGAAATTAGATTATATTGACTACAAAAATGGAGAATTATTAAAAATCTCTATGTCTGAAAGAGGTAAAATTATGCCTAGAAGACTTACTGGAACATCTAAAAGATTTCAAGAGCAAGTTGAAAATGCAATTAAAAGAGCAAGACATATGGCACTTGTACCTTACATTGTAAATACAAATGATTTAGCAGACGCTGCATACGCAAGAAGATAATAAATCATCTTTAAATAAAAAAGGGAGATTTCGAAAGAAGTCTCCCTTTTTTTATGTCAAAACAATACACTTAATAACTATTAAATTAAACATTTGGTATAATCGCGAAAATTATTAGAAGATTTAACCCCAGGAGAAAATATGAGAGATATTAGAAATATTGCCGTAATCGCACACGTTGACCACGGTAAAACAACACTTGTAGATGAGCTACTTAAACAATCTGGTACATTTGGTGAAAGAGATGAAACTGAAGATAGAATGATGGATAGTAATGATATCGAAAAAGAAAGAGGTATTACAATCTTAGCTAAAAATACTGCTATTGATTATAAAGAAACAAGAATTAATATTATAGATACTCCAGGCCATGCCGATTTTGGTGGAGAAGTTGAGCGTGTTCTTAAAATGGTTGATTCTGTTTTATTACTTGTAGATGCACAAGAAGGGGTTATGCCTCAGACTAAATTTGTTGTTAAAAAAGCACTTGAAATAGGTCACAGACCAATTGTTGTTGTAAACAAAATTGATAAAGATGCTGCTGAGCCAGATAGAGTTGTTGATGAAGTATTTGACCTATTTGACCAAATGGGTGCAACTGAAGAACAATTAGAATTCCCAGTTGTATATGCAGCTGCAAAAAATGGTATTTCAAGATTAACTTTAGATAGTGATAATGCTACGATGATTCCATTATTAGATATGATTTTAGAAGAAGTTCCAGCTCCAACAGGATCTGATGACAATGGTTTACAACTTCAAGTATTTAACCTTTCTCATGATAATTTTATCGGTAAAATTGGTGTTGCTAGAATTTTTAATGGTACTATTTCTATGGGTGAAAATGTAACTTTAGTGAAAGCTGATGGTGAAAAAGTTAATGGTAGAGTTTCTAAACTTATTGGATTTAAAGGTCTAGAAAGAGTAGATATTAAAGAAGCAGGTCATGGTGATATTGTTGCTATTGCTGGTTTTGAAACAATTGATGTTGGTGATTCACTTTGTGATCCTAAAAACCCAATGCCTCTTGATCCTTTACATATTGAAGAGCCTACTTTATCTGTAACATTTGCTGTTAATAACTCTCCTTTAGCTGGTACTGAAGGTAAATTTGTAACTTCAAACAAAATTCAAGAAAGACTTGATTTTGAAATGAATACAAATATTGCTATGCAATATGAAGCAAAAGGTGAAGCAGCTTTTGAAGTAAGAGGAAGAGGTGAACTACAAATCACAATTCTAGCTGAAAATATGAGAAGAGAAGGTTTTGAATTTTCTATCTCTAGACCAGAAGTTATTGTAAAAGTTGTTGATGGTGTTAAAATGGAACCATTTGAGCATTTAGTTTGTGATGTTCCTGATGAGTTTTCTGGTGCTGTTATTGAAACTCTTGGTAAAAGAAAAGCAGTAATGTCAAATATGGTACCAATGGGTAACGGAGAAACTAGAATCGAATTCGAAATTCCTGCAAGAGGATTAATCGGATACAGAGGACAATTTTTAACTGATACAAAAGGTGAAGGTGTTATGAATCACTCATTCTTAGAATTTAGAGCGCATTCAGGTTCTGTAACATCAAGAATGAATGGAGCTTTAGTTTCAACTGAATTAGGTGAAGCAGTAGCATTCTCATTATTTAATCTTCAAGATAGAGGAATCATGTTCGTTTCTCCACAAGATAAAGTATATGCTGGTATGGTTATTGGTGAACATGCAAGAGCTAACTGTCTTGACGTAAATCCTGTTAAAGCAAAAGCACAATCAAATGTTAGATCATCTGGTGCTGATGAAGCTATTAAAATTATTCCAGCTAGAGATATGTCACTAGAGCATGCGTTAGAGTGGATTGAAGATGATGAACTTGTTGAAGTTACTCCTGAGTCTATTAGAGTTAGAAAAAGAGAACTAGATGCTGGATTAAGAAGAAGAAATGATAAAGCTAAAAAAGATATGAAAAAATAATCTTTTCAGTTAATTCTCTTTGCCCTTGTGGATCTGGTAACAAATATAAAAAATGTTGCCAGCCTTTCCACAAAGGTAAACTACCCAAAAATGCATTAGAACTAATGCGATCTCGTTATACTGCCTATGCTTTAAATAATGCAAAATATATCATTAAAACAACTCATCCGCATAACATTGATTTCCAAGAAAACAAAACTTTATGGGAGAAAGAAATATTAGAATTTTCACAAAATTTTACATTTGAAAAATTAACTATACATGAATTTATTGATGCAGAACCAACTTCATACGTAACATTTAGAGCACAAATCACTTCAAATGGTAACGATCATACTTTTACCGAAAAAAGCTCCTTTAAAAAAATAGACAATGCGTGGGTCTATTTTCAAGCAACATCAATAATATAACCTTTATTACACTATATTTTCACTTACAAATAATTCTAAACATATAATAAATAAACTTTGGATATACTATTTACTAAATTATACATAACAAGGTTCATAATATGAGTTTAAAAGAAGACGTTAACTACATTAAAAAAGAGATATCTGCTGAAGAAAGTTACATGGAGAGTGTTTTTAAAATTGAAAAAACTTGGAAAAGATATAAAACTTCTATAATTGGATTAGTTGCAGTCATTATAATTGCAATCATTGGTTTATATATATCTGATTATTTCACAGAACAAAATAAAATACAAGCAAATACTGCGTTTAATACTTTATTGAAAAATCCAAATGATAAAGAAGCAAAAGCAATACTAGAGGTTAAAAATCCAGAACTTTATAAAATACTACAATATAAAACTGATGATACAAAAGTAGTAGAAGTAGAATTCTTTAAAGATTTAGCCTTATACACAAAGGCAATGGAAAAAGAAAATGTAGATGAACTAAATACTGTAACGTTAGATCAAAATTTTATTTTAAAAGATTTTGCATTATTTAATAAAGCATTGATTCAAGCTAAATCATCTAAATATTCAGATGCAAAAGAGACCTTGAAACTTATAAATACACAATCGCCTGTTGCCCCTATGGCTAAAATGCTTTCGCATTTTCTATTAACAAAGTAAGTATAATATGAAAAATATATTTTATACTCTTATCGTATTTGTACTTTTAATGACCGGTTGTAGTTCAAAAAAATACTTTGAACCAAATGACACAGACAGTTTTACTCAAAATAGAATTGAACTCAATAGTCCAATTATAGCTTTAAATAGTAATGGAGCTACATTAGAGAATCACAACTTTATTGCTTCAAAAGGAATAATTGAAAATACTCAAAAAAACCTAAAGTTTTTAAATTTAATTGAGGATACCGTATTATCAGCTGATGATAATGCCACAATTTATTTAGAAACTACTCAAAGTAAAACACAATTTCATTTTGAGAAAAATATTGTTTCGGCAAGTAAAAGTAAGAATTTAATAGCTTTTGGAGCAATAGACAACTCAATAACATTATATAATACTGATACTAAAGAAATTTTATTTAAAGAATATTTAAAAGCATCAGCTATCAATAATGTCAAAATTGCAAATCCTATATTTTTAAATACTGTTGTACTCTATCCAACACTAGATGGAAAAATAGTAATAGTAGATTTAACAAAAAAATCAATCGTAAAAACAATAAATATTGATCCAAAAAGTGATGTAAATAACATTATATTTTTAAAGGAAGTTAACAATACATTAATCGCAGCCACATCAAAAAAACTATTCACATTTATAAATGGAAAAGTCAACTTAAAAGATATAGATGTACAAAGTGTAATTGTCAATAAAAATAATGTTTATGTAGCTACACTTGATGGTCAAATTTCAAAATATGATTTTTCTTTACAACAACTTGCATCACAAAAATTTAAATTTGCAAAAATAAATGCATTGGCTTTCGGTACTTATTTATATGCACTAGAATCACAAGAATTTCTAATTAGAATAAGTGAAGACTTTAAAGATGTAAAAATATTTAATTTCTCATTTGATGAGGAAGAAAAAGTAATAGGAATAGATGACAAAATATACTTTGAAGATGAATATATTATTTTAAAATAATATATTCATCATTTAATATAAAAATGCTAAATAATCTACAATAACTAACTATATAGGAGCTAAAATGTTTAATGGAAAAAATATTCTGATAACTGGTGGAACAGGAAGTTTTGGGAAAAAATATACTAAAATACTACTCGCAAAATATAAACCAAATAAAATCATTATATTTAGTAGAGATGAACTAAAACAATATGAAATGGCTCAAGAATTTACCGATAATTGTATGAGATATTTTATAGGTGATGTTAGAGATGCCCTTAGATTAAAAAAAGCAATGAATGGTGTAAATTATGTTATTCATGCTGCAGCACTCAAACATGTTCCAATTGCAGAATACAATCCAATGGAATGTATTAAAACAAATATAAACGGTGCTCAAAATGTTATTGATGCCGCGCTAGAGAATCATGTAGAAAAAGTTATAGCACTCTCAACAGACAAAGCTGCAAATCCAGTTAATCTTTATGGAGCAACAAAATTAGCCTCAGATAAACTTTTTGTAGCTGCAAATAACTTAGTAGGTATACAAGATACACAATTCTCAGTAGTTAGATATGGGAATGTGGTAGGTAGTCGTGGTTCGGTTGTACCTTTTTTTAAAAGGCTCATAAATAATGGTGCTACAAAATTACCTATAACTGATATAAAAATGACAAGATTCTTCATTACTCTTAATGATGGAGTTAACTTCGTATTAAAAAATTTCCATAGAATGCAAGGTGGAGAAATATTTATACCCAAAATACCCTCTATGAAAATAGTTGATATGGCTAATACTATAGCTCCAAATTTACCACATGACATTATAGGAATAAGACCCGGTGAAAAATTACATGAGATAATGTGTCCTGCAGATGATAGTCATCTCACTTTAGAGTTCGACGATCATTATGTCATTGAACCTACAATTCAATTTACTGGAAAAAGAAATTTTACTAAAAATAAATTAGGGGAGGTAGGGATAAAAGTACAGCAAGGATTTGAATATAATTCAAATAATAATACAATTTGGCTCACGCAAGAAAATCTACAAAGAATGATAAATATCAATGACTAATTTTATCCCCTATGGAAAACAAACTATAGATCAAGAAGATATTGATTCTGTAGTTCAAACGCTACAATCAGACTTTCTTACAACAGGCCCAAAAATACAAGAGTTTGAGCAATCACTTGCAAAATACTGTGATGCTTCATATTGTGTAAGTGTATCAAATGGAACTGCTGCTTTACATCTTGCTTCATTATGTTTACTAGAAAAAAACCAAAAAGTATTAACAACACCAAATTCTTTTTTAGCAACAGCTAATTCAATACTTTATGTTAATGCTAAACCAGTATTTATAGATATTGCAAAAGATGGAAATATAGATTTAGACTTATGTGAACAAGAGCTTCAAAGAGATTCATCAATAAAAGCACTCTATGCAGTCTCTTTTTCAGGAAATATGCTTAATCAAGAAAAACTACAACATCTCAAAGAAACTTACAATATAAAAATACTCGAAGATAATGCTCATGCTCTTGGAGCAAAATTTGACAATATCAAAGCAGGTAGCTGTGCAAATAGTGATGTCTCAATATTTTCATTTCATCCTGTAAAACACATGACCACAGGAGAAGGTGGAGCGATTACAACTAATTCTAAAGAACTATATCAAAAACTTTTACTCTTACGTGGTCATGGAATGATTAAAACTCCTAATATGAAACCATGGGAATATGAGATGCAAGAGTTAGGATTTAATTACCGAATTACAGATATACAATGTTCGCTTGGACTATCACAATTAAAAAAACTAGGTGGGTTTATTGATAAAAGAGTTGCAATTGCAAAAGAGTATGATAAAGCATTTCACAATTCAATCATTAAACCTCTTTATACATTTGATGGAAAATCATCCTATCATCTCTATGTCGTTCAAGTTGATTTTACAAAACTCACTATCTCTAAAGAAAATTTGTTTATTAAAATGAGAAAAGAAAATATAGGATTACAACTTCACTATATCCCAATAAATAAACAACCATATTACAAATCACTTGGTTATGGAGTAGAAGAAACACCAATTATGGACAAGTATTATGAAGAGTGTTTTTCTCTCCCTATATATCCTACATTAACTCATAGTGAACAAGCATATATAATAAGTAAACTACAGGAGATATTAAAATGAATACGCCTAAACAATTAAGTAAACTATTTTCTCAAGGCATCAATATATTACAAACCATGAGAGAAGATAGAAATATAGACAAAAATACAGCGGAGCTAATCGAGGTTTCATATGACTTACAAACAGGTAGTTACCAAAAGAAATGGAGTGCAAAGGAAAGAGAAAAACACTATAACCTATTTACAAAAGAAATTTCCGATATTATTCTTTCTAATTGTAATCCAGATTCTATAATGGAAGCAGGAGTGGGTGAAGCTACAACTTTTTCTGGAGTTTTAACAAATTTACCAAAAGAGATCAAATCTTATTGTTTTGATATATCCTGGTCAAGATTGTCCTATGCACAAAAATGGCTAGAAAAAAAGAATTTAAACAATACTACATTATGTACAGGAAACCTTTTTAATATACCTTTTTTAGATAATTCAGTTGATGTTGTTTATACTTTCCATTCTATTGAACCAAATGGAGGAAATGAAGAACCTATTTTAAAAGAATTATATAGAGTAACAAATAAATATTTGATTTTATTTGAACCAGATTATGAAAATACTACTGATGAAAATAAAAAAAGAATGAGTTCTCTTGGATATTGTAAAGGATTAGTGGAATTATCACTTCAACTTGGATATCATGTAATAGAACAAAAGAAGTTTCTGCATAACTTAAATAGCGAAAATCCAACTGCTGTAACTATAATAAAAAAAGACAACCCAATAGATACTCTAAATAATAAAGAAAATATTTTTGCTTGTCCTAAATATAACACACCTTTGGTAAAAAATGAAATAGATAATGTTTTTTTTAGTGAAGAAGCACTATGTGTATATCCAATCATAGGAAATATACCTTGTCTAAGAAAAGAAAATAGTGTTTTCGCATCAAAGTACAATGAATAATCAAAATATAGCTATTATTCCAGCTCGGGGAGGAAGTAAAAGAATTCCAAAAAAAAATATAAAAAAATTTTTTGGAAAACCACTTATTGCCTATAGCATTGAAAATGCTCTAAAAAGTAATTTATTTGATAAAGTCATTGTAAGTACAGATGATGAAGAGATTGCAACTATTGCTAAACAGCATGGAGCAGAAGTACCATTTATACGACCAGCTGAACTTAGTGATGATTTTACAACTACGGGTGATGTTGTAAAGCATACCATTGAGTATCTTGAAAAGCAAGGTGACAAATATGATTATGTTTGTACGATTTATGCAACTGCACCATTACTTCAAAAAGAATATTTAGTAGAAGGGTTTACTAAACTAAAAGAATCTAATGCAAAACAAGCATTTAGTGTTACTTCTATGCCTTTTCCTATTCAAAGAACATTTAAAATTGATAAGAATGGGAGATGTGAAATGTTTCATCCTGAACACTTCAATACCAGAAGCCAAGATTTAGAAGAAGCATTTCAAGATGCAGGACAATTTTATTGGGAAAATAGAAATATTAAAAGTGATGAGATAATGTTTGGAAAAGATAGTATTCCCATTTTGATACCTCAACATCTAGTTCAAGATATTGACACGATAGAAGACTGGGAAAATGCAGAATATAAGTATCAGTTAATTGTAAAGAATAAAATATAATAATATTTAGGAGAATATAGAATATGTTAATAGGTAATTTTAATTTGTCTGAACAAGAAACTTACATCATAGCTGAGATGTCAGCAAATCATAATGGATCTTTACAAACTGCTTTAAATACCATAAAATCTGCAAAAGAGTGTGGTGCAAATGCCATAAAACTTCAAACATATACTGCTAATACTATGACTTTAGATTGTAGAAAAAATGATTTTATGATTGATGGTGGTACTTTATGGGATGGTAAAAGTTTATATGAATTATATCAAGAAGCATACACTCCTTGGGAGTGGCATAAAGAGCTTTTTGATTATGCAAGAAGTATTGATATAGATATTTTTTCTTCCCCTTTTGATAAAACTGCCGTTGATTTTCTCGAACAATTTAATCCAAGTGCATATAAAATTGCTTCTTTTGAAATAACTGATTATGAATTTATCAAATACACTGCAAGTAAAATGAAACCTATTATTATAAGTACTGGTATTGCTTATCCTCAAGAGATACAAGATGTTGTTGATATTTGTAAAGAAGTGGGTAATCATAATATTATATTGTTAAAATGTACTAGTGCTTACCCTGCTTCACTAACTGATGCAAACTTAAATACTATACCCAATATGGCAGAAAAGTTTGGAGTAGTAGCTGGATTTTCTGATCATACAATTGGCTCAACTGCGCCAATTGTTGCTGTAACTCTAGGTGCAAAAGTAATTGAAAAACATTTTATTATAGATAAAAGTATTGGTGGTGCTGATGCTGCATTTTCTATGGATGCAGTTGAATTTAAAAAAATGGTTGAAGAGATAAGAGCCACGGAAAAACTTTTGGGTAATGTTGATTACTCAATGGATGAAAAAAAACAAAAAAATAGAAGATTTTGTAGAAGCTTATATGTAAGTAAAGATATGAAAAAAGATGAACTATTTACCCAGGATAATATAAGATCGGTAAGACCTGGTTATGGATTACATCCCAAATATATAGAACAAATAATAGGAACAAAAGCAAAAAAAGACTTAAATTGTGGGGATAGAGTTGAAAAATAAAAACATTTTATTTAGAGCTGATTCTTCATCATTAATTGGAACTGGACATATAAAAAGAGATTTAGTACTGGCAGAAAAATTCAAAAAAAAGAATAATTGTATTTTTTTTGCCTGCCAAGACTTAAATCATAATATTAATCACGAAATAGTAAAAAAGCATCATACTTTAGAAGTGCTAAGTTCCAACTCACTTGAGGAACTTAACTTAATAATAAAAAAGCATCAAATTGACATGATTGTTATTGACCATTATAAAATAGATGCTACATTTGAAAAACAAATTAAATGTATAAATCCAAGTTTAAAAATAATGGTGATTGATGATACATATCAAAAACACTATTGTGATATATTGTTAAATCATAATATTTATGCGAAGAGAAAGAACTATAAAAAGTTAGTTCCTAAAAAATGCAAACTTTTGTGTGGTATAAAATATACGCTCTTAAGAGAAGAGTTTCGGCAAGAAATGAATAAGATAAAAGAAAAAAAGAAAAACTATAAAAAAGAAAACTCAATTTTTCTTGCAATGGGTGGAGCAGATACTTCTAATTTGAACCTATCTATTCTAAAAATATTAAAAAAATTTAAAGATATTAAAATAAACATTGTAACAACTACTGCAAATAACAATTTAGACCAACTACAAAGTTACTGTAAAAAGAAAAAACAAATAAAACTACACATAAACTCAAATAAAATAGCTCATATTATTGGTCAAAGTAAATTTGGAATAATAACACCAAGTGTAACTGCAAATGAATGTTATTTTATGAAAATACCTTTTATCTCTATAAAAACTGCTTCTAATCAAAAATATATGTATAATTATCTTAAAAAAAAGAAATTCCTAGTGATGAAGAAATATTCCTCTTCTAAATTAAAAAAATATCTAACGGTTTTACTTAATGGATAATATTATTCTAAAAAACTATACATTATTAAGTAAAAGCGAACATGAAAGTCTTCTAAAAATAAGAAACCATGAAAAGATAAGAAAGTACTCTTTATCTAAGAATATTATAGAATTGCATGAACATATTTCATGGGTAGATTCATTAGCAAAAGATACAACAAAAAGTTACTTTGCTGTTTTTAATGAAACTACTCTCATAGGTGGAATAAATATATTTAATAAAAATGAAAATTTAAAATGGGGTATTTTTTTCAGTGAAGAAACAAACTTATTAATAAAATCAATTGTTCCCATATTTTTTTTACAACACATATTTACACATCGAACTGACCAAATTATTTATTCAGAAGTATTTAAAAATAATTATAATGCTTTATCTTTTAACAAAAGTCTTGGTTTTAAAGAAATTGAAATAAATGATGATATAATCTTGTTATCTTTAGATTTTGATACTTTTATAAAAAAGAAAAAGGGTATTCTATTAAAAGGTATCGTAAAAAAAATGCATTCATTTAATTTTGAAATAAAAGGCTTATTATGAAAGAAAAAATACAAGAACTCATTATCCATTCTGTTGAAGAGTTAAACGAAGAACTGGAAAGTGAAAGTTTAAATAATCCTACAACACAAACTAAACTTTATGGAGCAAATGGTGCGTTAGATAGTTTGGCACTTGTTTCATTGATTACAGATTTAGAAGATATTATTTCTGATGAATTCGATAAGGATATTGTTTTAGCTGATGAGAAGGCTATGAGCCAAAGAACATCTCCGTTTAGAAATATAGAATCACTTAGCCTCTATATACTCAAACTACTAGAAGAAAACTAATGTCTCAAGTTTTTATAATCACTGGAACATCAAAAGGAATAGGATATGAGCTTGCTTTATACTATTTACAAAACAATCATATTGTTGTAGGTTGTAGTAGAAATACTTGTTCAATTGAACATGAAAACTATAGACACTTTAATCTTGATGTGAGTGATGAAAAGTCGGTATTGAAACTCGTACGAAGTACAAAAAAAGAGTTTGGCAGAATTGATGTATTGTTAAATAATGCAGGAATAGCATCTATGAATCATTTTCTTACCACTTCTTTTTCTTCAGTTCAAAATATTTTTAATACAAACTTTTTTGGAACTTTTTTATTTTCAAGAGAAGTTAGCAAAGTGATGATGAAACAGAAATATGGAAGAATTGTAAACTATACAACAGTAGCCTCTGCTTTACGGTTAGAAGGTGAAGCTATCTATGCTGCGAGTAAAAGTGCAATTGAAAACCTGACTCAAACTATTTCCAAAGAGTTAGCACCTTTTAACATAACAATCAATGCAATTGGTCCAACTCCTATTGAAACTGATTTAATAAAAGCCGTTCCAAAAGATAAAATTCAAGCACTTTTAGAAAAACAAGCTATCAAACGATTTGGTAATTTTGAGGATATAAAAAATGTAATTGATTTTTTTATCAGTAAAAAGAGTGATTTTATCACAGGGCAAATAATATATTTAGGTGGAGTACATAACTAATGAATTGGGTTATAGATAACTTTAAATTATTTGACGAAAAAGTTGCTATTATTTATGGTAGTAAAGAATACACTTACAAACAATTGTATTTAGAAATTACTAAAATAAATAATACCCTATTATCAGATATTAAAAGTGGTGAAGTTGTCTCTATATTATCAGATTATAGTTTTGAAAGTATAGTATTATTACTAGCCTTATATCAAAATAAAAATATAATTGTGCCAATAACAACAACTGTACAAAAAGAGATTACAGATAGAATCAAAGAATCTTATACTAGTAAAATAATAAACATCCAAGACACTAAATATATCCTTGAAAATACTCAACAAGTAGAAGAGCATCCAATTATAAATAAACTTCAACTAGAAAATAAGGCTGGACTAATTTTATTTTCAAGTGGAAGCACAGGTAAACCTAAAGCAATGATTCATAATCTTGATAATTTAATAGATAACTATAAAGATAAGAAAGCAAAAGCATTAAATATGATTTTATTTTTAATGTTTGATCATATTGGGGGACTAAATACATTATTTAACATACTTTCAATGGGTGCAACGATGATAATCCCAAATAATAGAAATGTAGATGATGTTTGTAAACTATTACAAGACTATAAAATACGAGTTTTACCTTCTAGTCCAACTTTTTTAAATCTAATTCTTATGAATAAATCAAACGAAAAATATGATTTAAATTCTTTACGAATGATTACTTATGGAACAGAAACTATGCCCGAATCATTATTGTTAAAATTAAAAGAAAATTTTCCAAAAGCTAAATTTTTACAAACCTTTGGCACAAGTGAAACAGGTATAGCAAATACTTCTTCTAAGTCTTCAAACTCTACATTTATGAAGATTGATGATCCTGAGCTTCAATATAAAATTGTAGAAAATGAGCTTTGGCTTAAAAGTAAAACACAGGTGATGGGGTATCTGAATGCGTCAATGGAAAGTTTTACAGAAGATGGATGGTTTAAAACTGGTGACCTCGTTGAAAATACAGAAGATGGTTTTATAAAGATTATCGGAAGAAGTAAAGAGGTAATAAATGTTGGTGGAGAAAAGGTACTCCCCAATGAAGTTGAGTCTGTAATCTTACAAATAAAAGAAATTGATGATGCGATGGTATATGCAGAACCTAATATTATAACTGGTCAAACAGTTGTATGTGAGGTGGTAACCATATTAGATAAAAAAATTGCAAAAAAAGTTATACGACAATTTTGCAAGGATAAACTCGATAGTTATAAGATACCAACAAAAGTAAATATAGTAAACAAAACAAGCTTCAATAATAGATTTAAGAAGATTAGAATTAAGAGTTAGATAAAATAATCTAATATTAAGAAAAGGGGTGAATTAAGAGTGAAAAAAGAAATACATATAATTACATATGGTACTTTTGATATGTTTCATATTGGGCACTTAAGATTACTTCAAAGACTTAAATCTTTAGGAGATAAATTAATTGTTGCAGTTTCAACTGATGAATTCAATTCCATAAAAGGTAAAAAAACTCTTATCCCTTATGATCAAAGAGCTGTAATAGTTGAAAATATAAAATGTGTGGATATGGTAATTCCTGAAAATAATTGGGAACAAAAAATAAGTGATGTGCAAAAATTCAGAGTTGATATCTTTGCTATGGGTGATGATTGGACAGGTAAATTTGATTTTTTAAAAGAGTATTGTGATGTCATTTATCTAGACCGAACTAAAAATATTTCAACTACACAACTTAAACAAGAACTTAATAGTTTCTTAGATATTTATGAAAAGTAATTCATTGAATTTATTTAATAAAAAAATATTTATAGCCCCACATACTCCAAAAACTACAATGCTAGAAAAAGAGATAACAGAATATTATGATATTGAGATTTTAGGATTTATTGATAAACAAAAGAATAAGAAAAATATTGAAAAAATAAAAAATATTTTAAATACTGAATTTGACTTTATATTAATATATTCTCCAAATCATTTTGACAGTATTTATCATGAATACAAAAAAGATATTGATAGAAAGAAATTAATTCAAATAGACATACAAGATAATAAATATATCTTTAATAATCATAATACGATATTTAAAAATAAACTAAAAAAAATCTATCCTTTACTAAAATTAAATATATTTAAAAAATTTGTTAACACAATAAATTTTTTTAATATTAAACGAAGTGGAATTATTTTCATTTCTAAAGATTTTGTTGGTACTAATAATAAGATGCTTTTTTTAGTGTTATCACAAAAAACAACTGATATTTTAATGCTAACAGATAATAAAATACATCTAGACCAACTATTAGATAATAGTTTTAATGTTTCATTTTTAGGATCGATGTACTCTTATTTCCAACTATCTAAAGCAAAAATAGTTATACAAGATCAGGGAAACTCTAACTATCTAGTCAAATATTTAGACACAAAGCAGACTAAAATACAACTTTGGCATGGTATTCCATTAAAGAGGATGAATCAACTCGTAGATGTAGTATATGACTATCATATAAGTACTTCTGACTTTGTAAATAAAACTTCTTTAAGTCAAGTGATTCAAGCTAGCAAACATTTAGATTTAGGCTATCCAAGAAATGATTTATTATTAAAAGAACATACTAAACAAGACCTCTTATTTGTAAACACTAAAATATACAAATTAGCTCAAGAAAATACAACAATAGTATATATGCCAACACATAGGGAATCGGCTCCAGCAATAGATAAAAAGATTAATAAAACACTCCCCTTAAATTTTGAAAAGATGAATGATTTTATGAAAAGTATAAATAGTTTCTTTATTTTAAAACTTCACCCTTTTGTATCAAAACTATATAAAGAAAAGAACTACAGTAATATAATATTTTTCAACCCACAAGACGATATTTATCCATTACTCAAATATACAGACATTTTAATCACTGATTATTCTTCTGTATATTATGATTTTCTATTACTTGATAGACCCATTGTATTTTTCGATTATGACAAAGAAGAATATGAAAAAAATATTGGTGGATTTACGTATAATTATGACGATGTAACACCAGGTGAAAAAGCAAAAACTCAAGAAGATTTAATATTAACCATTAAAAGTATTTTAGAAGGAAATGATAAGTTTAAAAATGACAGAAGTAAAGTAAAAAATAAATTTTTTACTTACTGTGATGAAAATAGTTCTCAGAGAATTTGTAATAAAATTTTAGATTTAAAGA
>JAONGR010000025.1 GCA_028375605.1 Arcobacteraceae bacterium | reverse complement strand
TATCATTAAATCTTTCAATATGCTTTAAACACTGGCTTTTATATGAGTTATAAAGAATTATTAACTTTAAATCTAATTTGACAATTTTTTATTATTTTCTTATAATGGGGAAATAGATATCCTATTATGAAGGTAAATTTTGAATAAAAATGTAAATCAACTTATCCCCGTTGCAGATTTTTTAGGAGCAGTATTAGGTGAAAATACAGAAATTATTGTTCACGATTTAACAAATTATGACCATTCAGTAGTTCATATTATAAATGGTCATATTAGTAATAGAAAAATAGGTGATTCAATTACTGACTTAATACTTAAATTTATTACAACAGAGAGTAAAGGTGAGAAACAATTTATCTGTAACTATAATTCAAAAACTGCTGAAGGAAAACTTTTATATTCATCGACATACTTTATTAGAGATGAACACAATGAAATTGTTGGAGCATTAGGTTTGAATTCTGATTATCATGAAGTTAAAAAATCATTATCATTTTTAACATCACTACTCCCAAATCATGTTGATGATAAAGTTCTTGCTTTGAATAATATAAAAGAAAATTTAAGTACAAACTCAGAAGCAATAAGTGAAAATAAAATAGATACAATAATTAGTCAATTTGATATTATCCCTGCTCGAATGACAATAGCAGAAAAAACAGAAATAATTACTGCTCTAAATGATTGTGGAATTTTCAAAATAAGAGGATCTGTTCAAGAAGTGGCAAATAAATTAAATATGTCAGAACCCTCTGTTTATCGTTATATTAAAAAAATAAAAATAAAAAAAGATTAGTTACTCAAGTAATTTTTAGATTTCCAATCTTCGTTAATATTGAATAGAATTTAATATACCTATGGTTAAGAGTTTATTTAGTATAATAATATAAATTTTATTATATAAGGAACTTAACATGGGTATGCCTAGTGGATTAGAACTATTTGCGATTGTTGCAGTTGTAGTGTTATTATTTGGAGGAAAAAAGATTCCAGAATTAGCCAAAGGTATTGGTAAAGGTATCAAAGACTTTAAAGGTGCTATGAAAGAAGATGAGCCAACTACTATGGCTACTAACGATAAAAAAATTGAAGATGAAAAAGTTACAGAATCAACTTCAACTCCCGAAACAGATAAAAAAACTACAGTTTAGTAGATAAAGAGTCATTATAAGTGCAAAATACAGTTAAAAAATATATAGAAAAAGTACTAGAAAGAGATGTTGTTCTTGAAAAGCCTAAAGATATTAGTTTAGGTCATTTTGCAACACCAGTTGCTTTTTCTTTAGCAAAAGAGTTAAGAAAAAATCCAATGATGATAGCTGATGAGTTAGCTATAAAGTTTGAAAATAGTGAGATGTTTGAAAGTGTTCGTGCAGTAAAAGGTTTTGTAAATTTTAAATTATCAAATGATTTTCTAACATCAAAAATTGATGAAGCTTTGTCTTTACAAGAAGAGTTTGCTAAAGGTGAATCAAAAAACGAAAAAATTCTTTTAGAGTTTGTAAGTGCAAACCCTACTGGACCTTTACATATTGGACACGCACGTGGTGCTGTTTTTGGTGATGCATTATTTAAAGTTGGTAAATACCTAGGTTATGATGTGACAAGCGAATATTATGTAAATGATGCTGGTGCACAGATGCAATTATTAGCAACATCACTTAATCTTGCAGCTAAAGAGTTTATATTAAAAGAAGAAGTTGAGTACCCAGAACAATTTTATCGTGGTGATTACTTAATTGATATAGCAAAAAAATGTGTAGATATCTATGGTATTGAAGTATTTAATGATCCTTCAAAAGAAGAGGAACTTGCTTTATTTGCTAAAGATGAAGTTTTAGAAATCATTAAAAAAGATATGGCAGATTTAGGTGTTGTTTTTGATAACTATGTAAGTGAAAAATCATTATACGTTAACTGGGAAAGTACAAAGTCTGTTCTAGAGTCAAATGGAAGTATGTACAATAAAGATGGAAAAGATTTTATTCGATCTACAGATCATGGAGATGATTCTGATAGAGTTGTAGTAAGAGAGAATGGAATACCTACTTATTTAGCTGGAGATATTATTTATCATAAAGATAAATACGATAGAGGTTTTGATAAATATATCAATATTTGGGGAGCTGATCACCATGGATATATAAAAAGAGTAAAAGCTGCTATCGAGTTTTTAGGAAATGATTCTAGTAAACTAGAAATATTACTGTCTCAAATGGTAGCCTTACTTCAAGGTGGACAACCTTATAAAATGAGTAAACGTGCCGGTACAGTAATTTTGATGAGTGATATTGTTGAAGAGATTGGTGCAGATTCTTTACGGTTTGTATTTTTAACTAAAAAAAGTGATACTCATTTAGAATTTGATATTGATTTATTAAAAAATAATGATAGTTCAAATCCTGTATTTTATATTAATTATGCACACGCTAGAATAAATCAGTTATTTAAAAAAGCTGAATTAACGGTATCTGATGTAAAAGAATCTACTATAGAAGATATAAATCAAGATGCTAAAGATTTAGTATATGAAGCATTATTATTGAGTACAGTTTTAAATGAAGCTTTTGATAAAAGAGATATGCAAAAAATCACAGATTATTTACATGGATTAAGCGCCTTGACTCATAAATTTTATAATGAACATAGAATTATAGGACTCGATGAACAAAATCAGTATTTAAAAGTTTTAAGTATGGTTGCACTGTCTATAAGAACAGGGCTTAAAGTACTTGGAATAAATGCAAAGGAGGTAATGTAACATGGTAAAATGGATAGGAATTGCTTTTGTTGTAGTAATAGGAATTATGATAGCAACAGGAAACATGGGCGGAGCAAAAAATGCAACAGGAAATTATGTAGATAAAATGAGAGGAGGATGATAATTCATCCCTTTTTTCACTAGTAAACGATATGTTTTTAGTTTACTAGTAATTCACTTTCATACAGATCTTGATTGAAAGAAATCAATACTTTATCTTCTTTATACTCTACAACAGGTCTTTTTAACAGCATATTCTCTTTACATAACCATTCAAGTTTTCCATCTTCATCGAGATTCAAATCTTTTAAGCCTAAGTCTTTATATTTTGTTCCTCTGTTATTAAAAAGTAAGTTTATATCAACTTTAGATGCAAAATATTTTACTTTTTCTTCAGATAAAGGCTCTGCTCTAAAATCTATAAATGTATATTCTAGTTCGTTGTCTTTACAGAACTTAATAGCTTTTCGTACAGTTGAACATGTTTTTATACCATAAATATTTATCATAGTGGCTCTTTTACTCTATAATTGTAGGAACAATAAAATGGTTATCAACGCATTTGGGAGAATTTGCCATAATTCTATCTGAAAGACCATCTTCTTTAAATGAATTATCTTCTCTTAATGGTTGCCCACCTTCAATAGTAGTAAATGTAGCATCTACATGACTTACATCTATCTCATTTAAATTTTCAACAAAAGTTACGATATCTTCTAGCTCTTTTCCTAAAGCTTCTTTTCTATCATCTTCAATTGTTAAAGATGATAGTTTTGCTAGTTTATCTATTGTAGTATTATCTATAGTCATTATTTTTCTCTCTTTTCGTAAAAGTCGTTTTTGAATTCTACCCAATTATCGTTTAAAATTGCTTCTCTAGCTTCTCTCATAAGATTTAGGTAGTAATGTAAATTATGAAGTGATGCTAGTCTAAAATATGTCATTTCACCACTTCTATATAGATGATTTAGGTATGCTCTTGAATAGTTTTGACAAGTGTAACAGTCACATGATTCATCAATTGGTTTAGGGTCTTCTTTAAATTTTGCACCTCGTATATTCACTCTTCCAAAAGTTGTAAAAAGTGTACCATTTCTAGCATTTCGTGTTGGCATAACACAATCAAACATATCAACTCCACGATCGATATTTTCGATTAAATCTTCAGGAGTCCCAACTCCCATAAGATATCGAGGCTTATCTTCTGGCATAAATTGAGTTGTCCACTCAACTGTATCGTACATCTCATTATTAAGCTCACCAACACTTAAACCTCCAATAGCAAAACCATCATAATCAGTTAAAGCACAAAGTTCAGTAGCAGATTTTTTTCTAAACTCTTTATCTGTACCACCTTGAATAATAGCAAAAATGTTTTGATTTACTCCAATCCCTTTCTCTTTTTGAGACATATGGTACTCTATAGCTTCTTTTGCCCATTGTGTTGTTCTTTCAATACTTAAATTGATTCTTTCTTTAGTATTTGGTAATGCAACTAAATCATCAAGAATCATCATAATATCACTATTAAAATCATATTGTGCATCAAGTACACTTTTGGGTGTAAAGTGGTGTAGGCTTCCATCTATATGGGACTTAAAGGTTATACCATTTGGATCTGGTCTACCATTTTTACCGTCGAGTTTTCGTAAACTAAACGCTTGAAAACCACCACTATCAGTTAAGAAGTTGTTTGGAAATTTTGAAAAACCATGTAAACCTCCCATTTTTTTAATAGTAGGACTTCCTGGTCGTAAATACATATGATAGGTATTTCCTAAAATGATCTTTGCCCCAAGGTTTAACATATCATTATGATCAAGTGCTTTTACACTTGCTTGTGTACCTACAGGCATAAAAACTGGTGTTTGTACTTCTCCATGTGCCATTTTTAACGTAGTTGCTCTCGCACTTCCACTTGTTGCGTCTAATGTAAATTTCATTTTTAATCTTTTATATTTAATTCTAACTTTAGAGATAACTCTTTAGTATCATTGTCTTTATTTTCAAAGACATTTTTGTTGATTTGGATTCTATCTAATGTTAACTTATGAGATAGCAGATATGTTTCAATATTTTGTACTCTTTTATATGCAAGAGTATTTAGTTCTTGCTCCGAGATACTTATAGTCTCTTTAATACTTTTAGACATTATTGTTAGTAGTTCATCTTCTTGATTTTTTTCACTCAATGCGTTTAGGCTATCTTCTCCAAATCTTTTTATATATATTTTTTCAATCATTGCATTTTTATCATCTGATTTGATGAGTGATTCAAATTTAATATTTTTTAAATATTTAGAATCATTAATAATGTTTATAGTTGGTTGTAAAACGATAATTAAATTCTTTTTCTTTTGAAAGAGTTCATTTAACTTATCTAGTTTCTCTTTTTGGGGAGGTAATATCTCAGCTTGCGCAAAATTAAACTCAATAGTTCCCAGTTCATCTGAATCCATACCTAAAAGAGACCCTAAAAATCTAAAAGGAGCTGTAACAATATTTGTAATTACATTTCCTAATGTTTTCCAAATAACTCCACTAAGTTCAAACTCAGGATTTGCCATATCTCCTTTTACTGGAATATCTAACTCTATTAGTCCTTCACTATCTTCCAGCAGTGCAATGGCTAAGCCTACAGGTAAACTCATTGCTTCAGGACTCTCTACATCTTCTCCAAGGGTTAGGTTTTTGATTTTAATATTGTTAGTACTTGAAAGTTTGGCTTGAGATATATTATAGTTTAAATCTAGCCATAATCGTCCATCAGCAATTTTTTGACCTATAAATTTACCAGAATATGGAGTAAATGATTTTACATCTAAGTTTTCAAAACTTATTGATACATCTGTTTTATCTTTAAAATCTGAAAGTATACTTTTAGCATGAATATTTGCCAATCCATATTTATCTATAGTCCCTTTTAGTTTTATATCTGCTTCTTTATTTTTTGAAGAGAGATCATTTATTGTTGCAGTTAGATTATGTATTTTTGTATCAAAATTTAGAGGTAATGAATGGTCTGAAAATTCAGTATGACCATTTGTTATTGCTAAATTCTTTATGTAATAATGAAAGGGAGAGTTTTTTTGTTTATTAGGCTCTTCTGCTATCACTTTTTTATTCTCTTCTTTTTCTACAATTAATCCATCAATATTTGTATTTTTATTGGAGTCTATTTTAAATGATGTATGAAAATTATCTAAAAGTACATTTTGTATAGATAAATTATTGTTCGTATAGTTAATCCCTTTTATATCAAATGTTTTTATCCGAATAAGTCTTTTTTGTGTAAGATTATGAAAAAGGTCAATATCTGACATCTTGATATTTGCATCTAGCTTTTGTGTTTCTTTCTTAATACCCAATTTTACATCTATGTCCAAAAATGTTTTTTTCATATCAATATTTATAAACTCTTTTATGTACTCTTTATATGGAACAATGTCTATTTTCTTTATATTTGCATTACCTTTTATACTTAAAGGTTCTTGCAGTGCATCTATATTTCCATTTATATTTCCACTTCTTGGAGTTTTTAAAGAGAATAGAATATTACTTTTTTGTTTTGTATCACTTGAAAACTTATCTATAGCTATTGATAAATATTTAAAGTTTAAAGCTTGATTTTTATTTCGTACCTTATCCTTAAATTCTATATTTTCACTTGTTAAAATAATATTATTTAAATCAAAGTCCAATAAATTATTTTTTTTGATATTTATATTTTGCGTAGAATGGTTTAATTTATTTATGTTTAGGCTATATGTTTCATCTTTGTAACTAGCGTTAGGAATATTAATAGTGAGTTTTTGTAGTTTAGCTTGCGTAGTATTATTATCTATATTTATATCAAAAGTAGTAGAGATATTTTGAATAAGTCCTGAAAACTTGAATTTTAAATCGTCTTCTAAATATGAATATATTTTTTGAAGTTGAATGTCTTGTAGACTCATATCTCCATCTATTCTTATAGGTGAAAGCATCAAATTAGAACTAAAATTAAAATTGGCAGTATCTATAATTTCGATGTTTGTAGCTATTTTAGCACTACTGTTACGTTTTGTAGAAAAGTTATCCACTTTAAAATCAAAAGGTTTTGTTTTTATTTCAAAGTCTTTTGTTTTAGTCTGATCAAAAAAATCAAACTGGGTATTTTTTAAATGCAAAGTATTTAAAGTAAAAAGTAGTTCTGATTCCTTAACTTCTTTATTTTTGACATCTTGTTTTTTTGTTTTTTCATTTAATTTTGTGAGTATATGTGAAAAATTCAGTTTTTTGTCTTTGTAAAGTGTTATTGAAGTTTTTAGTGAGTCTAGGTAGATATAATCTAGTTCAATTTCATTATTAATCAAAGAAAAAAGATTTAAATCTGTTTTTAGTGATTTAAAATAGAGTAAGGTTTTATTTTTATTATCTTGTATTAATAATTTATGTAGCCTAACCTCAAAGGTAAATGGATTGATATAAACTCTGTTTAAATATGCATTGGTATTTAGCGTATTTCGTATTATTTCAGTAAAATTACTTTGTATTAAGTATGGTAAAATAATAAAGCCTAATAAACTGTATACCATGAATATTATAAATAATATTCTTGACCAGGTATTTTTCCAAATAGTTTTCATATTTAATCCTTATTATTGTTTTATAATATTATATGTAGGATAGGGAATATTGATATTATTTTGTTTTAATGCTTCAAATATAGCAAGATTTACTTTGTATTGAATTTCATTGTATTGTTGTGTAGGTGCCCAATATCTTAACTCAATATTTATAGAAGCATCAGCAAACTCTTTAATACCTACTTGTGCTTTTGAATCTTTTGAAATCTCATCAAATCGTTCTATTACTTTGTAGATTACATCGATGGCATTTTTTGGATCAGAATTATATTCAATCCCAACAGTCATCTCTACAATTGTATATTCAAATGAATTAGTTAAAATCTCACCCACAATATGTTTATTTGGAATTGTAATTTCTTCTTTATCTTCAGTTTCTAAAACAGTGTATGCTAATTTTATAATTTTAACTACTCCTGTATGTCCTTGAATGGTGATTGTATTTCCAACAATGAATGGACGAGTAGCAATGATAGATATACCTGCTCCAAAATTCGATAATAAACCTTGTAGTGCTAATCCTGCACCTAAAGACATAGCTCCTAGTACTGCAACAAAAGGAGTAATTGTAATTCCTAATTTACCTAAGGAGATTATAGACACTCCGACAATAATGGCAATTTTTATTCCCATAGCAATAAATCTTGTTAGTGTAATATCCATGTTTTTTGCAAGACAGAATTTTTCGACGAAATTAGCAACTTTTTTTGCGATGAAAAAGCCTATAATTAATATGATAACTGCACCAACAATCTGGAAACTATAATTTACAAAAAATTCTATAATAATATCGTAAAATTTTTGCATACTTTCTAACTCTTTTTGTATATTTACTAATTCTTTTTCCACGATTATGCCCCATAAATTTAAGTTTTTTTAAAGATTTATTATATCATTAATTAGATATAATTCAATAAAAACCAAAAGGTCTTCCTAATATGAAAAAATTTTTAATACTTACTTTTTCACTCTTATTAACTTCATCACTTTTTGCAGAAAATGTAAAAGAAAAGAAGGTAGAAGAGCCTGAACCAACTAGATTAGAATCATATACAAAATTACAAAAAGTAATTGCTGCAGTTGAACTGCTTTATGTAGATGATATTAAGTTAAATAAAATTGTAGAGAAAACAATTTCTGGTCTTTTACATGAATTAGATGCTCATTCTTCTATGTTAAATAAAGAATCATATAAAGAGATGCAAGTAGAAACTAAAGGTGAATTTGGTGGACTTGGTATTGTTATAGGGCAAAGAGAAGGTGCTTTAACAATAATCTCTCCAATAGATGATACTCCTGCATATAAAGCTGGTGTAAAAGCTGGTGATATTATCATCAAAATAAATGAAGAAGCGTCTATTAATATGAGTTTATCTGATGCTATTGAAATTATGAGAGGAAAAGCTGGTACACCTATTTCTATTACAGTTGTTAGAAAAGGTGAAATGAAACCACTAAAAATAGATATCATTAGAGATATTATTAAAATCCAATCAGTGTATGCTAAAACGATAAATGATGAGATTTTATACTTGAGAGTTTCTTCATTTATGGATATGAAAGTAGCTTCAGAATTACGAAAAAATATCAAAAAATATAAGAAACAAACGAAGGCTATTATTCTTGATTTAAGAAATAATCCGGGTGGTCAATTAGGTCAAGCAATAGATACTGTTAATCTATTTGTAGATAAAGGGGTTATTGTTTCTCAACGTGGTAAAGATGAAAGAGACAATGAAGAATTTGATGCTACATCTAGTTCTACTGTAACAGATGTTCCTATGGTTGTTTTGGTTAACGGAGGAAGTGCGAGTGCTAGTGAAATTGTATCTGGGGGACTTCAAGATTTAAAACGAGCTATTATTGTTGGTGAAACAACATTTGGAAAGGGTTCTGTACAAAGAATTATTCCTATTAATGAGGATGGTACTGAAGCGATTAAGTTAACAATTGCGAAATATTATTTACCAAGTGGTAGAACAATTCAGGCGAAGGGAATTGTACCTGATATTCAAGTTTTTCCAGGAAAGGTAATCGCAGAAGAGGAATCATCTTTTAAACTTAAAGAATCTAATATGCGAAAACATTTAAAGGGTGAATTAGAAAAAGTAAGTGATAAGAAAAAAGAAGTTGAAGATAAAAAAGAAAAAGAGATTGAAAAAGAAGACAAAAAAATAATTACAAATGAAATGATTATGTTAGATAACCAATTAAAAAATGGTATAGATATCTTAAAATCATTAATCATTATGAATAAATAAAAAAGGAAAAACAGATGAATATAAGTGATATTACAGCATTAGGTTTATGGCCAGATTCTAAAAAAACAACAGCAGAAAAAGGTATTTCAGAGTTAGAAGACTTAGGTTATAACTTATTTTATATTGGAAAAAATGCAGATTTGTATACCTGTCCAGGTAAAGATGCGAAAGTATTATTAGTAAGAAGTGATAGATGTTCGGTATTTGATATTCCATTAAATCTTGAAATCGAAGGTAAAGGTGTATCACAAACTGCTATTTCAAATAACGGTGCTGCATTTGCAAGAGAAACTGGAATAAGAACAGCAATTTTAGCCGAAAATGTTGATAGTTCTTTATCTATTGCTCCAAGATGTCAAATGATGGAATTATGTAAGCCTTTGGAAGCTGAAATAGATGGAGAGGTTGTTCAATTTGAATTTATTTTTAGAAATTATTTAACAGGTTCTTTATACGAAGCATGCCAAAATGGTAATGATCCATATGGTTTAGAATTAACTTCAGATTTAAAACAATGGCATAAATTTGAAACACCAATTTTTACTCCAACAACTAAAGGTGTTAAAGATATTCCTTTAAATACTGCAAAGGTTAGAGAAGTATTTCCTGAAATTATAACAAGTTTAGAAAAACTTTTTAAAGAGTTTACTCAATTTGCACAAGATAATGGAATCATAATTGTAGATACAAAGTTTGAAGCTTTTGTTGATGCAGATGGACAATGGGTACTTGGGGATGAAGTATTGACTCCTGAAAGTTCAAGATTTATAGCTAAAAAAGATTTTGATAATGGAGATTTTATCTCTATGGATAAGCAAATTTTACGAAATTTTGGTACAAAAGAAAACTGGAAAGAAAAATCAAAATCTTTACAAGCAGGTGAAAAATTAGATGTAGTTGTACCAGACTCTATTAAAAATACAATTTTAAATGGTTATAGTACTATTCTTGAGAGTTTAAGTAAATAGAATATTACTGAAGGTCAAGCTCGTAAAGTTGTCTAAATTGTTATAAGGCAACTTTAGGTATAATCGCAAAATATAATTTACACAAGAAGGTTAAGAATGAAAGCAATAATCAACATAGGACTTAAAAAGGGTGTTTTAGATTCGGCAGGAAAAGCTGCTCACCATACACTTGATACTGTAGGATTTAAAGAAGTTGTAAAAGATGTTAGAATTGGAAAACAAATTGTAATGGAACTTAACTGTGCTGATGAAGCAACAGCAAGAGAAGAAGCAACAAAAATGTGTGAACAACTTTTAGCAAATACTGTAATCGAAGATTACGATATTACAATAGAAGCATAAAACTATGAAAGTTTCAGTACTACAATTTCCAGGAACTAACTGTGAATATGATACAAAATATGCATTTGAGAAGTTGGGTGCGGAGGTAGTTATTGTTTGGCATGAAGAAACTATACTACCTGAAGGTACAACATTAGTTGTAGCTCCGGGTGGATTTTCTTATGGTGATTATTTAAGAAGTGGTGCTTTGGCAAAATTTGCACCAATTATGGATGCTGTTAAAACTTATGCTGCAAATGGTGGAAAAGTTTTAGGTATTTGTAATGGTTTCCAAATATTAACTGAAACTGGACTTTTACCAGGTGCTTTAAAAAGAAATGATAACTTACATTTTATTTCAAAACATCATCATCTTAAGGTTGTAAATAATGAAAATTCATTTTTACAAGAGTTAGAAGTAGGAGAAGTTGTAAATATTCCAGTTGCACATCATGATGGTAACTATTTCATTGAAAATGATGGATTAGAAGAGTTAGAAGCAAATGGACAAATTTTATTACAATACTGTAATGAAAAGGGTGAAAACCAAGTGCTAAATGGAAGCGTTGAGCAAATTGCTGGTGTTTGTAATAAAGAAAAAAATGTGTTTGGACTTATGCCTCATCCTGAACGTGCTATGGAGATGCTTTTAGGTTGTGATGACGGAGTAAAAATGCTTCAAGGTCTTTTAAAATAAATAAGAGAAGTAGGGTATAATGAAATATTTTTTTAAAGTAATTGTACTCTTTGCATTATTAACTAGTTCTTCATTTTCTCTCGAAAATATCGAATCAAAAGAGTTATATTTAGAATATAGCTCCCATCCCCAACGAGTCTTTACTGGTCAAAAATTTGATGTAAAACTTAAAGCACTCATTCTAAAACCCTTAAGTTCTTATGACAAAATCGTAACTTCTTTTTCAAATGAAGATAATATTGAAATTCTTACAAGCGATGTAGTTTGGGAAAAGAGTAAAGCTAGTGAGTATAATACAACAATAAGTTATAAAGTATTTACAGATGATTTTATTTTACCTACAATAACATTATCTTTATATCAAGGTGAAGAGGTAATTGACTTTATTTCAATAGAATCTCCTTCGATTCAGTATGAAAGAATTGCAGTAAATCAAAAGTTTTTTTCAAAAATTATTGCAAAAAAGTTAGAAATTTTTACTGTAAAAACAAAACAGTATAACAATAATATCTTACATACAACAATAAATTTGAAAGCTACAAATGGAAACTTAGAAGATTTTATTTTAAATTCTTATGGTGAAGATCAGGGAATAGATAGTTTAAGTGATATGTATCCGATTCAAAATTTATACTATTATGTAATGATTCCGAGTCATACAAAACAGATTAAATTTACTTATTATAATACAGACTCAAAAGATTTTGTGACAATGACTGTGCCTATTATACTTGATGAAGAGTTAGTAAGCACCCAAACTGAACTCAACCCTTATAACAGTAGTATTTTAATATATAAACAGAGTTTGAGTGGTTTTTTTCTATTTTTATTCGTTTTATTATTTATTTTTAAAAGAAAGAATGTATATTTATTTTTAATCGTTATTTGTATTGCTATATTCTCTTATCTTTTTATTCCTAACAAAAAAATATTATTAAAAGAAAATGTTAACGTTTATATTTTACCTAGTAATAACTCTACCGTATTTAAATCACTAGAGTCAAAAGAGATTGTTGAAATTGTAAATGAAAAGAAGGATTTTATTAAAGTACTCTTTAATAATCAAAGTATAGGATGGTTAAAAAAAGATGATATTTAATAAATTAAGAGGAATATTTGCAATTGTAGAGATGGCGATTACGGTTTCATTTCTAATTATTTTAATGTATATTTTCCCAAGTAAGACGAAATATTTTAGAAAAAGATGGTCAGCACTTCAGCTTAAAATTCTTGGAATAGAACTGCAAGTAGAAGGAGAAGAAGATCCAACTGCACAAATGCAGATAATGAATCATCAATCTGTACTTGATATTATATTATTTGAGTATTTACACAAAAAAGATTTAGCATGGATTGCAAAAATAGAGATTGCAAATTTATTTTGGTTTGGTCATATCGTTAAAGCACCAAATATGATTTTAGTAGAAAGAGAAAGTAAAAAAAGTTTAATAAAACTTTTAAAAGATGCTAAAGAAAAAATTTTAGAAGGAAGACCTATTGGAATATTTCCTGAAGGAACAAGGTCAAAAGGTAATAAACTTCTTAAGTTTAAGGCAGGTGCAAAAATTATAGCTGAAAAGTTTGATTTAAATGTACAGCCTGTAGTTATTATAGGAACTCGTCAGATATTAGACTCTCAAAATTTAACACAGCAAAGTGGTGTTGTTAAAATAATTTATTTACCAAGTGTCAAAGCAGAAAAAGCTAGCTCATGGTATAAAGATATAGAAGAAGCTATGAAGACAAAGATAGAACAAGAGTTTTCTAATGACATTTAATTTAACGACTGCATTAGCAGTTGGGTTTGGTGGATTCTTGGGTGCAATAACTCGATTTTATGTAGGAATAGAGATGGTGAAACATTTCCCTCATGAAGTTCCTTTTGCCACTTTAGCTGTAAATGTTGCTGGTAGTTTTATAATTGGAATTTTAATTGCTATTTTTATTTTATACACTCCAAATACAGTATTAAAACTTTTTCTAGTAACAGGATTTTTAGGGGCACTTACAACTTATTCAACATTTGCAATTGAGAGTTTTATGCTTTTAAATAGTAATTTTTGGTATGGAGTGTTAAATATAGTATTAAATCTATTTGGAACTATTATAGCTGCTGGAAGTGGTTATAAACTAATAACATTTTTTCTTAAATAAAATATTTAAAGAAAAATGTTATTTGATAAGAGAAGGGATTTTTCTTATTTATCTAATGGAAATGTAGATAAGAATTGCTCTAAAGTATAAGTATCTCTATGTGATTGTGTCATTAAGTGAATTAAAATATCTCCTAAGTCAACAATAGTCCAGTCACCATCTTCTTCAGTTCTTAGAAATTCTTCTTCTGGTTTTAACTCATCTTTTAGATGACTTAATAGTGCAATTGAATGTTTATTATTTAATGCAGTAGCTATAATTACGTGGTTTGTAATATAACCTTTATCAGTTAAATCAAAAACTTCTATATCTTCAGCTTTTTTTGAATCTAGTACATCTACAATTTTTTTAATTCTTTGTTCCATATATCGGTTACCTTTTTTTGTATTTTTTTTGGAATATATTTTATATCTAATTTATCTCTTAATGAGGATGAGCTTATATTTATATTCATTTGTATGGTTTTAAATTGTATTATATCATTTTTTACTTCATAACCATCTCTGTTAACAACTATAAATTCAACAAGATTATTGAGTTTATCAAATTCATTCCATAAATGGAGATTTTTTAAATTATCTGAACCTATAATAAGGAATATTTTTTTTGGTTTATAGAGTTCTTTAAAATGTTCCACAGTAACAATAGATGGTGTTGATTCTTCTCTTAGGATTTCAAAATCTGATATAAGAATGTCTGGATTTATATTGTACATATGTTTGAGTATTTCAAATCTATCCGCTGGATGTATATGATATTTCTTTTTAAAAGGATTTAGATAGGTAGGAACTACAATAAGCTTATGAATATATGTGATTCTAGCTAGCTTATTGATTATTCTTTCATGACCTATATGTAAAGGATCAAAACTACCACCAAAAATTGCTATATTCAAATAAAACCTTCATAAATGTTGTTAATATAAATGTATTTTAACTATAATACACTTAATTTAAATATTCGGAGAATTACAAAATATGATATTGTGCGATATTGGCAATACAAGCTACCATTTTAAAATACATAAAAGTACTTTTAAAATATCTACAAAAAAGTCGTTAAGTGACCAGCCAAGTTATTCAAATGAGATTATTTATTTTATTAGTGTAAATAAAAAAGCTACAAAAGAATTTATTAAAAAATATCCAAATGCTATAAATTTAAAAGACTATGTAATTTTTAAGACTGCTTATGAAGGTATGGGTATTGATAGACAAGTAGTTTGTCATTATATAGATGATGGAATTATTGTTGATTTAGGAAGTGCTATAACTGTTGATATTATGAAAAAAGGAAAACACAAAGGTGGATTTATTATTCCCGGTATTGAAGCATATAAATCGATTTATCCAAATATATCTAAAAAATTATCATTTGACTTTGAAAAAAATACAAATTTAGATAAAATTCCATTAACAACTAATGATGCTATAAATTATGCCATATTTAGTGCGATTACTCTACCTATAATAAAAGAGTATGAAAAGTACAAAACAAAAATATATTTTACCGGTGGAGATAAAGACTTATTAAAAAGTTATTTTGTTGATATTCCTGTAAAATACAAAAAGAATATGATATTTAATAGTATGAAAAAAATAATAGAAGAATCTAAAATAAAAAAGGGAAAATAGATGTTAACAATAGCACTACCAAAAGGTAGAATCGCAGAACAAACATTAGAAAAATTTGAAAAAGTATTTAATGAAAAATTCGTTTTTGAAGATAGAAAACTAATACTTAAAAAAGCTGGATTTACATTTTTAAATGTGAGAAATCAGGATGTACCTACATATGTAATGCATGGTGCTGCTGATTTAGGAGTAGTTGGTCTTGATGTACTTGAAGAAAAAGAGTATGATTTAATTAAATTATTAGATTTAAAAATTGGACAATGTAAAGTTGCAATTGGGCTTAAGGCTGGTGATAAGATTGATTGGTCAAAATCAAAAATCACTGTTGCTACAAAACACACTACCATTGCTAAAAGATTTTTTGAAAGTAAAGCTATGGCTGTTGATATTGTTAAACTTTATGGTTCAATAGAATTAGCTCCTTTAGTTGGACTTGCAGATTGTATTGTTGATATTGTTGAAACAGGTGAAACAATGAAACAAAATGGATTAGAAGTAGGGGATACGATTATGCAGTCAAGTGTATTTTTAATCTCTAATAAAAATTCATACTATAATCAAAAAACACAAATCTTAGGTTTGAGAGAACAGCTTGCAAGCACTTGATTTATACGCAAGTATAGAAGAGTATCTTGATTTTGAAGATGAAGTTCATCATCTTTATAAAACAATAGGTCATACAGTATTATCAAAAGATCCTAAAACACTTATTGATATAGGTTGTGGACAGGGTGAGTTCTGTCATATTATGGATCTCAATGGGATTAAAACACTAGGTGTTGATCTAAGTGCTAAGCAGATTGAAATTGCAGTTTCAAAAGGTACAAATGCTCAATGTATTGATATCCAAGATGTAAGCGAAAAATTTGATTGTGCAACTGCAACTTTTGATGTAATTAACTATATTTCACAAGATTATATAGAAGATTTTTTAAAAAGTTGCTATTCTGTATTAAATGATAACGCTTACTTTATCTTTGATATAAACAGTTTATATGGTTTTGATAATATTGCACAAGGCACTTTAAATATTGAGTTAGATGAGAAATTTATAGCAATTGATGCGAACTTTAAAGAAAATATTTTATATACTAATATAACACTTTTTGATAAAGAAGATAAAGATAATAAATATAAAAAATATTCGGGAACAATAGAACAGTTTTGTTATAGTAATGAGGAACTGTCA
>JAONGR010000024.1 GCA_028375605.1 Arcobacteraceae bacterium | reverse complement strand
TCAATATAAATAGATTACAATTCAACTTACAATCAAAATGGAGAAAAAAATGGAAATAAAAAATAGATGGCTTATGGCCTTAAGCGCAGTAGGGGTTCATATTTGTATTGGATCAGTCTACGCATGGAGTGTTTATGTAAAACCAATTCAAGAACAAATGAACTGGACACTAACAGATGTAACTATTACTTTTAGTGTTGCGATATTCTTTTTAGGATTATCAGCAGCGTTAATGGGAAAATTTGTAGAAAGAAATGGTCCAAGAGTTTCAGCAATTATTGCTGCTTCATTATTTGGATTAGGAACAGCAGGTTCGGGGCTTGCTATTATGATGGAATCCAAAATGCTTTTATACTTCTTTTATGGAGTACTTGGTGGCTGTGGACTTGGAATAGGGTACCTTGCACCAGTTTCAACACTTGTAAGATGGTTTCCTGATAAAAGAGGTATGGCTACAGGACTTGCAATTATGGGATTTGGTTTTGCATCGGCAATATGGGGACCGACAATCAAAATCTTAATTGAAAAAGTTGGGATTTCTAGTACATTTTTTATTCTAGGAGCCTTGTATTTTGTAGTAATGTTTGCATCTGCTTTATATTTACAAAAACCAGAAGAGGGCTATTTACCTGCTAATTTTAAAAAGAAAATTAAAGAGGGTAAAAAGAAATTAAAAGAAGACTTGGCATCTTTAGGACTAAACGAAGCAGTTAAAACACCAAGGTTTTATGGTCTATGGTTAATGTTATTTATCAATGTAACATGTGGTATTGCAATCATTGGGGTTGCTTCGCCTTTACTTCAAGAAGTACTAGGGATTTCAGCTATTGCAGCTGCGGCGGCTGTTGGATTGATGGGGATATTCAACGGTGCTGGAAGAATTTTCTGGGCATCTTTAAGTGACTATTTAACAAGACCAGTTGTTTATGTAATTTTCTTTTTAACACAGGCAATTGCATTTTATATTTTACCGTCGGTTACAGAAATAGTAGTATTTCAAGTAATACTATTTTTTATTATGTCTTGTTATGGGGGTGGTTTTGCTTCTGTACCTGCATATATTGGAGATATCTTTGGAACAAAAGAACTAGGTGCAATTCACGGTTATATCTTAACCGCATGGGCAGCTGCTGGTTTAGTAGGGCCACTTATCATCTCTATGGTAAAAGACTCAACAGGTTCGTATTCTCAAACACTTTATGTATTTGCAGGATTCTTTGTTGTGGCACTTGTTATTTCAATAGCTATGCTTATCAATATCAAATCTATTCAAAAAAGTAAGAAATCTTAATTTCTTTTAACTAAATATTTTATCTCTTTTATTAGAGATAAAATGTCAATTCTACTCATATACCTATTTACAAGCAACATCAAATCATATCAAAAAAATAAACATACTTTAAAAAATATTTTATTTATCAGATACTTTTAAAAAGTACTATTAATACTGATTTTTTAGTCTATATGGTCTATAATGGGTGTTAATAAATAGTTAGCTTACAAAGAAAGGATAGAGATGCTAGGGGTTTTTGATTTATTTTCAAAAAGACGAAAAAAACAAAGAGGAGAAATTCCTGATGTTTATATTTATGATGATATACCACAAAAATTAAGAGTTCAACTTATTCATATTATTCAACATTTTACAAAAGAAGAACATTATGATCATGGTAAATTTTATGAAGGTATTCATAAAATACTTTGTAAAGAATATGGAGTATTTACTTTAAAACAAAACGAATGGGATGACGATTATAATTATGAAAAGATAATTTTAGAATATATTTTGAATACTAAAGACTTCGAACAAATATTAGATATTCTTGAATTATTTTTTAAATACTTTTATGATAATAATAAAAAAGAATTAACAGAAGAAGCATTTTCTGAAATAAATGCTAGGTTTAAAGAAAATGGAGTTGGATATATTCTTGAAGCAAAACAAATACTCAGAATAGATTCTCAAATCATACACTCTGATATAGTAAAACCAACAATAAATATTTTAAACGAATCACTATATTCTGGAGCTAATGAAGAGTTTTTAAAAGCCCATGAACATTATAGAAATAATAGAAATCAAGAATGTTTAAATGAATGTTTAAAATCATTTGAAAGTGTTTTAAAAGCAATTTGTGATAAAAATAACTGGACATATAATCAAAATGATACTGCCAATAAATTGATTACAATTTGTTTTGAAAATAATTTAATTCCAGATTATTTAAAATCACAATTTACATCATTACAATCTTTATTTACAAGTGGTGTTCCAACTATAAGAAATCGTAATTCTGGACATGGGCAAGGTGTTGAACAAAGAAATGTTACTAATGAAATGACAAGCTATATGTTACATTTAACAGCAACAAATATATTGTTTTTAACAAAGCAAGAAGAACAATTAAACAGCTAAAAGCTAACAAAACACAAGAAAAGAACAATTTAATAGCGCGAAAATTATCGAGCTTTTAAATCTCTTATAAATAAAATTCAAAGAGCAAAATGTCAAGTCATTTCACCACTTGTCTTTCAGTTCGGTCGTTATAAGTACAATAGGAGTAAAAATATGAATATAGGAATCTATATATATGAAGAAGCAGAAGTTTTAGATTTTTCAGGACCGTTTGAAGTATTTTCAGTAGCTTCAAGGTTTTTAAAAGAAAATGAAAAATTTAATGTATTTTTAATAAGTGAAACTTACAAGCCAGTAAAATCACGAGGTGGATATAGTGTAAATCCTAATTATAGTTTTTCAAATCACCCCGAAATAAATATATTAATTGTTGTTGGTGGTATTCATACTCAAGAAGTAAAAAAAGACAATGTAATTAAATGGATAAAAAACGTATCCAAAAAAAGCAAAGTTACTGCTTCTGTTTGTACAGGAGCATTTTTATTAGCCCAAGCTAAAGTTATTACAGATCATACAGTAACAACACATTGGGAAGATATTAATGATTTGAAAAAAGATTATCCTACTTTAAATGTAAAAAATAATGTTAGATGGGTTGATGAAGGAAATATCATAACATCAGCAGGAATATCTGCAGGTATTGATATGAGTTTACATTTAGTTAGTACAATCATAAATGAAAAACTAGCAATAAAAACTGCTAAACAAATGGACTTTGACTGGACAAGAAACTCATAATAAATAGAAGGAGAGAAACGAGTGTAAAATACCGACAATATCGAACTTTAAGTGTCGAATAAAGATATATAAAAATTCAAATTTTAAATCCGTTATTTTACCTTGTTCCTCAAGTCAATCCTCAATAATAAAATAAAAACTATTTTACTAGTGTCTTAACTGATAAGTAATATCTCCAGCACCAACACCAAGAACTATTCCTGAATCTATAGTTCGTATAACTTCTTCATTTTCATTTAGTAGTTTTATCATACCATTTGATGTAGATATCTTTGTACATAAAGTCGTACTGTAGTGTGCAAACTCTTTCGCAAAGTCTATGTCTCTAATCTCTTCAGCAACACTCCATACAGGTAGTATTATAAGCTCATCACAGCCTTTAAAACATGCTTTAAAGCCTTCTAAGTTATCCATAGTTCTACTATATTTATGTGGTTGCCAAATAATGATTTTTTTGTTCAATTGTTTATATCTGTTGTAAAGATTTACAGACTCAAATGTGGCTTTTATTTCAGTTGGATGATGTGCATAATCATCTATTACAACCAAATTTTCACTTTTTTGAACGATATCAAATCTTTTTTTAATACCTTTGTATTTTTCTAAATTTGATTTTATCTCTTCTACTTCCATAGTTTGAGAAGCAGCTAAAATTGCACATGAAGCATCGATTGCGATATGAAAACCAAAGCCCCATACTTCAAATTCACCAAAATCTTTTAATGTAAATCGTGTGTAAGGTTCATCATCTTTTAGTATAAATTCAATATCATGAATATCTTTAGATGGATATAGTCTTATCGCATATCCCTTATAGTTTTGTAAAAATTCGTCTTCAGCATTTATCACTCGAAGTTTTGCAATATCCAAAAACTTTGTATACGCATCATAAAACCTTTTCTCATCGTAGTTATAATATTCCATATGTTCTGGTTCTGTATTTAAAACAATAGAACAATAAGGATGAGAAAGAATAAAACTTTCATCACTCTCATCTGCTTCAAAAGCTAAAATTTCATCTATATATCTAAAATTAGAATCAAACTCTTTACTAATAGCACCAATAATTGCAGAACTTTGTAATATCGAACTCAAAATTGCAGTTGTAGTACTTTTACCATGAGCAGCACAAACACAATAGTTTGTAGTTTTTTGCATGATAACACTTAATGCTTCTTTTCTAGGAAGTAAAACTAACTCTTGTTTTTTAGATTCTTGTATCTCGACATTATCATTTTGTACAGCAGCACTATAAATAATAAGATCTTGTCCGTCAATGGCAGAGGAGCATTGTGGAATAGTGACTTTAATCCCTTCTTCCTCAAGCTTTCGTGTAATTGGAGTTGATTTTACATCAGAACCACTTACCGTGTATCCTCTATATTGAAGAAATCTTGCTAAGGCAGATAATCCTATCCCACCAATTCCTATAAAATGTACTTTCATTAGTTAAGGAGGTGACTTAATTCTTCAAATTCTTTTTGAAGTAAATCTACATGTTGAGTTAAATACTCTTTTTTATCAAATTTAAAATCCAATATGAAGTATCCATACTTATCTTCAGAGTGAGATTGTTCCTCTAAAACATTTTCTTCATAAAAATGATCCATATCACTATCTTGAGAACAGGCAATAAGATGTACATTTAATGCTTCAACAAGTAATTCATCTTCACAAATTTGTGTTAAGATAAAAAATAACTCTTTTGCACCTTTTGCATTATTCATACTCCATTTCTCAATTGCATGTTCATAAAAACTTCTAATGTAAAAGATATCATCATTATCTAAACTTAATTTTTTATCTTCTTTTAATCGATTTTCAATACCATCAAAAGCAGCTTTTAAAATCTCTTGATAGATAGTATGAATTCTCTCTTCATCTAAATCTAAAACAAGTAAAGAATCAAGTACTTGATAAAGTCCTGATAAACTTTTAGATTCTAATGCTTTTGATTCTAAATCTTCTAAACACTCTAAAAATTCAGGGTTTGTTCGTGCTTCGTGTAATTCCTTTGGTTCCATACTTCTCTTATCCTTTATTGTGCTTTATATCTAGTCATAAATTCTTTTAATCTAGTAAGTACTTCTCTCGTTTTTGTACTATTTTCTACCAAAGCAATTCTTATATAATTTTTTCCAATTCCATTTCTACCTAAAAAACTTCCTGGTAAAACTTTTATATTTTCCTCTTTATAAAGTTCTTGAGTGAACTTTAATTCATCTTCGACTTCTAACCAAAGATAAAATGTAGCTTCTGGAATTTCTGTTCCTAAAAGTTCTTGTGCAATAACAAAATTTTCTTTATATATTTTTCTAAAAGTTGAAACGTGTTCTTCCTCATTCCATGCAATTGCAGCTGTTTTCTGCAATGGTAATGGTAATGCACATCCGACATAAGTACGATATTTCATATAATCTTTTAAAATTTCTTTATCTCCGGCGATAAATCCACTTCTTAAACCTGGGGCAGAACTTCTTTTTGAAATAGAGTTTAATACTAAACAGTTTTTAAAATCTTTATTTCCAGCTTCTACACAAGCTTCTAGTAATGTCACTGGCTTTTTATCTTCATCAAAATATAGTTCACTATAACACTCATCGTTTATAAGAATAAAGTCATATTTTAATGCATTTTCTACCCACTTAACCAATTCATCTTTTGCAATAGTTGCACTTGTAGGATTGCTAGGATAGTTTAATATTACTAAATCAGTATCTTTCATTTCTTGTTCATTTAGACTTACTAAAAAATTATTTTCTGTAGTCATGTCCATGTGAATCGTTTTAGCATTACTAGCTATTGCTGCACCTTCATAGATTTGATAAAAAGGATTAGGATATGCTATTGTTGCATCAGTTTTGCCAAAAAGTAAAAACTGTGGAAAGTTAAATAATACTTCTCGTGTACCAAAAGTAGGGATGATCTCTTCATTTTGAATTTTAACATTAAATCTCTTAGAGATGAAATTTCTCATCGCATCTTTTAAAAAATTTTCACCTGAACTTTTTGGATATTTATTTAATAGTGTTGTACTATTTTTTAATTCATCTTGAATAAAATCTGGTGTTGAGAATTGGGGTTCACCTATAGTTAAAGAACTTAACTCATAATCATCATTTGGTTTGATATCTTTTAGTAACTCATTTAATCTTTCAAATGGGTATTTTTCAAAATTGTACAAGGAAATTCCTTTTATATTATATTACGCGATTATATCAAATGATAGTTTAAATTTGATGTATATAACCAGTTTTAGATTCTATTGCTATCTCTTTAAAGTTATTTTCTTTATTAAATAATTTTATTGTACACTTTTTTGGTATCTCTTTAATATTAGTTCCTAATTGAGAATATATCTTTCCATCATATCCAAAACTAATTTGTCCTATCGTTGAAGTCGTATTACAACTCACATCCACTTTATTAATTCCAAATTCTTCAGTCAATAAAATGAATTTACTTTTATCATTTAATGTATCTTCAGTGCATCCATTAGAATACAGATATTTATTATTAAGAGGATCTTTTAATGTATCTTTTTTCTTTACATGTGCTGTACCACCATACATATCACTATACACAATATAATACAAACCACCTATACTATTTTTACAGTTTTGAAACTTGAGAGTCCATCTTTTTCTTTCCCATTCTTCATCGCTAATATCAAATTTATTATCAATATGAGCTATATATCGAGTATAGTTTAAATATAAAATAATTTTTTGTGTGGCAAGGTTTAATTTTGAAATTTGATTTTTTGGGATAATTTGAGAAGTAATAATAGAGAGAATAATTAAAACAAAAATTATCTCTAAAATTGAAAAAGAACGTTTAGATTTTTTGATTATTTTGCTCTCGTAACTTATCTTTTTTGCTCTTTCTTTTACCCTTGATAGGAGCTTTTCCTTTTTCCTTTTGAATAGATTCACCTTTCAATTCAAAACCTTCTATTTGTTCTCGCTCTAAAGAAATTTCACATCGTTTTTCAATCAGTTTAAAATGCGCTGCATCCTCTAAACCTATAAACGAGATAGCCATTCCTTTTTTTCCAGCTCGTCCTGTTCTTCCTATACGATGCACATAATCAGCTGGACTTCGTGGCAAATCATAATTAACAACACATCCAATATCATCTATATGTAGTCCTCGACTTGCTATATCAGTAGCAAAGAGTATTTTAATTTTATTTTTTTTGAATTCATCAAGAGTATAATTTCTATCATCTTGTATCAAGTCTCCATGAAATGACTCAGCCAAAAAACCATATTTTCTAAATTTATTTGCAAGATTATCACTAGCTCTTTTACTTGACATAAATACCAATACTTGATTCCAATTGTTTTTTCTTATTAGTTCTTGAAGAAGAGGGCTTTTATTTTCTTTATTTACTTGAATAACTCTTTGTGTAATATTTACGACAGTAGGTTCTTCATTTTCAATTTCTATGCTTATTGCATTTTTAGTTATACGAGAAGCAATTTTTAACATTTTTTCTGGATACGTGGCAGAGAAAAGTAAATTTTGTCTTTGTACAGGTAATTGTTCTAAAATAAGATCTAACTCTTCTGCAAATCCTAGGTCAAGCATTTTATCGGCTTCATCTAATACAAAATGCTCTACTGTAGATAAATTGATTTGTTTTTTATCAATAATATCAAGTAATCGTCCAGAAGTTGCAACAACTATATCACAACCTTTTTGTATACTAAGAAGTTGATCCCCGATACTCTCACCACCTATAACTGTAACAACTTTAGGTTTAATGTCAAATTCTTTACTAAAGTCCTTTATTGCATTTGATACTTGAATAGTGAGTTCTCTTGTTGGTGTTAAAATAAGCTGTTTAATTTTAGCTTTTTTAACTCTTACATCTTTTTGCCAAATATTTAGTAATGGTAACACAAAACTAGCTGTCTTACCACTTCCTGTTTGAGCCTTTGCCATCACATCCTTTTGCTCTAAAACAAGTGGTATAACTTTTTCTTGAATAGGTGTAGTTTCACTATACTTGTGATCAACTAATGCTTTATTTATCTCATCTGATAGATTAAATATTTCGAAATTCATTTATAAACCTTTTAGTTTAGATTCATATTCTTCTAAAATATCATCTAGTTTTGTTTGAGTGACTTCAAGTTTTTCAAAACTCTCTTCAATCTCTTTTTCATACTTAGTTACATCCCTTGATAGTTCTATTACTTTACTATTATCATTTTTATTTGAGGCTTCCATCAACTCTTTATGTAAAACTTCAACAAGTTCTTCATTTTTCATAATAATATTTTCAAGTTTTTCTACTTCTTTTTTTAAAGGACTAGTTGTTTTACTTCTTTCCTGAATAATTGCACTTCTGAGTTTTTTATTCTCTTTTTTATTTACCTTAGGAATATCATCAGCTTTTATCGCATTGTCTTTTACTTCAGACTCACTCTCTTCTTCCCAACCAATCTTCTCCAAAAACTCATCATAGTTACCATCAAAATACTCTGCTTTATCTTTTGCAAATACTATCAATCTATCACATACCTGTCGTAGTAACTCTTCACTATGAGTTACAATAATTGATGAACCATCAAAATTTTTAATAGCTTGAGTTAAAGAATCAATAGAATCCATATCAAGATGATTTGTAGGCTCATCAAGAAATAATATGTTTACTTCACGCGCAATAATCTGACCTAACATAACTCTACTTTTTTCACCACCAGAGAGTAAAGAGATCTTTTTCTTTGCAGTTTCCCCTGGAAACATCATCGAACCACATATATTTCTCACCGTTGATTCTACTAATTTTGAGTTACCTAGATAAATCTCATCCATAATTGTATTTTTTGGATTTAAGTGAGATATATTTGTTTGACCAAAATGTCCTACAGCTGTCGTACCATGATAATCTATAATTCCAGAGAGTGCAGTTAATTCTTTTGCAATAGTATTTAATAAAGTAGATTTACCTTTACCATTTTTACCAATAATACCAAGTACTTCCCCTTTTTTAAGAGTAAAAGAGATATCTTTAAATAAAATAGTATCGCTAGTATATCCAAACGACAAGTCCTTTATATCAAGTAAGACTTTAGCTGGTGTATCTTTAAAATTAAAATTAAATTTTAATGTATTATCAAACCCTAAAGTATCCATTCTATCCATTTTTTCTAGTAACTTTACTTTTGATTGAGCTTGAGCTGCTGTTGAAGCTCGAGCTTTATTTTTAGCAATAAACTCTTCAAGCTCTTTAACTTTTTTATCTTGAGATATTTTTTGCTTTTCATATAACTCTTCATCATCTTTTAATTGTTGATAAAACTTATGTGTATCGCCAGCTATTATACTTAGTGTCCTTCTTGTTAATCCCATTGTATGTGTAGTTACTGCATCCATGAAATTTCTATCATGAGTAATTAATATAACTTCTCCATCAAAAGATCGTAAAAAGGACTTTAACCATCGTAATGACAAAATATCAAGGTAGTTTGTTGGCTCATCCAAAAGAAGCATGTTAGGTTCAGTTATAAGTAGTTTTGCTAAATTAATTCTAATTTGATATCCACCAGAAAAAGACAAAGGAGACTTCTCTAAATCTTCTTGCACAAATCCTAATCCAAATAATATTTTTTCTACTTTATAAACACTAAACTTATCATCATCAGCTAATGATAAAGAAACTTCATCTACTAATGTTTTTTCATGAAACTCTAAATGCTGTTTAAGTGTACCAATTTTATAGTTCTTAGGAATAGATATTTCTCCATCATCATAAAATTCTTCACCTAATATTAGTTTAAATAATGTTGATTTACCAGTACCATTTCTTCCTACTAGTCCAATTCTTTGTCCGCTATTCATTCTTAAATTAACATCGTTAAATAGCTCTTGGGTACCATATCTTTTTGATATATTTGTTAGTTGTATCATGATTCTCTTTTATTCTTTTATTTTAATTTTATAGGTATTTAAATTTAGCATGTGATATTCTTTAATAACCTTGTGTTTATACATAATCTTAATTATTGTATCATTTCTTTTGATTTGATTATCACTTAATAGTATATTTTTATCATAACCTACACCATAAAACTTTAATCGCAATGCCATTTTATGATCAGAGATAGATACATTATTAATATTTCTGTGTTTTAAGTATTCTGCTAATTCTTTAGCTACATAGTGTTCTTTAGCTATATGTTTTGATGGATTTGAGATATAGAGATACATCATCTTATTACCAACTAAAAATAAGAAACTTATCACTAGTACACTAAGTGATATTCTTAAAATAATATAATGTATATTTCTAAATTCTCGTAATCTCACCCGTAAACTATGAAGAAATAACCTTACCATTAAAGGGATTGCAATTACAACAAATGGAGCAAAATCATCTATTGCAATTTTCTGGCGAAGAGAGAACAATAGAGACAATCCTAAAGCTGTCATCGAAATATACCAGTATAAATCTTTTTCCCATTTAATACCAATTCTATATAAAGAATAGAAAAAATATAAAAATAATACTGGAGAAAAAATTGTAGCATATATTGCAAAGGTATCTAGTAAATAACCCTTTGGTGCACCATGAACATTAAAACCATATAAAGTCATAGATAAACCAAATAATAGTAAAGACACTATTAGTAAAACTTCATCTTTTTTACGTAAAGAATAAAAAAATAATGCCAAAAATAAAATTGCAAAAGAGTTATCAATAAACAAAAATAAAACTAACAATATGTAGTGTTCTTTCTCTCTTAGTTTATATAGATATAAATAAAGTAGGGTACCAAAAATTACAATAATGGATTCATTAATTAATAAAGCAGCACTATTAACACCGGGTAAAAGCATAAAAATAGCAATACTAATTAACCTATCTCGTTCACATTTAAAATAATCATCTGTTAAAAGATATAAAAATACTGCACTCCCAGCATAAAATAAAATAAAAGGAACTCGTAATGCATAATCATTTTGTCCGAAAATGGTCGTTGAAAAATTTGTTATCAAGGATAATGTGTTTAACCCTTGATGAAAATATATATTTGCTTCTTTATATGAGATACTATATGTATCTACTAAAAATAGTAATACAATAATATGTAATGATAATAATCCTATAAAACCAATATTATATTTATTTAATTTCATAAGAATGTTATAATTTTAAAAAATTATCCAGTATTTCATGTCCGTGTTCACTCATTACTGATTCAGGATGAAACTGTACTCCATAAATATTTTTATCTTTAATTTTTAAAGACATAATTTCATCATCATCTAAACTCTTTGAAGTAACTTCAATCTTATTTGGTAAGTTTACTTTATTTACGGTCAAGGAATGATATCTAGTCTGTACCATTTTTTTAGGTAAATTTTTGAAAAGTAAATCATCACAAACAATCTCAATTTGTGAAGTCTTTCCATGCATCATATTTGGAGCTTTTATTACTTCTGCTCCAAAAACTTGAGCAATACTTTGGTGACCTAAACAGATCCCTAAAATTGGTGTAGTATTTGCAAATTTTTCAATTACTTCTAAACAAACACCTGCTTCATTTGGAGTAGCAGGTCCGGGAGAGATAATTATCTTTTCAGGGTTTAATGCTTTTATCTCTTCTACTGTTAATTCATCATTTCGAATCACTTTTAAATCCGCACCTAACTCCAAACAATATTGAACAATATTGTACGTAAAACTATCATAATTATCTATCATTAAGATCATATCTATATCCCTAAATCATACATTTGAACTATTCCAGATAGTTCACTATTTTTATTTATTACAACTAAAGAGTTGATTTTGTTTTCACTCATTATATCGCTAGCTTCTATAAGTTTCGATTCTTCAGAAATTAGTTTTGCTGATGTAGTCATAATATCTTTTGCATTCAAAGAAAAAAACTTTTCTTCTTGCGATTCCATAACCCGTCTAATATCACCATCTGTGATAATACCTTGTATCTTATTTGATTGAGTAACTACAACTAACCCACACTTACCATCAGTTATTGTATGAATAATATCTTTTACAATAGAATTTTCATTACAAGTTGGTAAATTATCTTTTTTCATTACATCTTTTATTTTAGTTAAAAGCCTTCTTCCTAAACTTCCTCCGGGATGAAATAATGCAAAGTTCTCATCTTTAAAGTCACGTATCTTCATCAGAGCAGCTGCAATAGCATCGCCCATAACCAATGTCGCAGTTGTAGAGCTCATAGGTGCTAATTGTAAAGGACAAGCTTCTTTATCAATCGATATATTTAAATGATAATTACTATTTTGTGCTAGTGTTGAATTTGGTTTTCCACTCATAGCAATGACAACATTTTCTTGAGATTTTAAAAAAGGAATAAGTTTTAACACTTCATCTGTTTCACCAGAATTTGATATTAAAAGTACTATATCATCTTTTTCAATCATTCCTAAATCTCCATGATACGCTTCACCTGGGTGTAAAAAGAAACTAGGTGTTCCAGTACTTGCCAACGTCGCAGCAATCTTTTTACCAATAATCCCAGATTTCCCCATCCCAGAAATTATAAATTTTCCGTTTGTATTAAGTATAGCCTGAATAGCGTCACTGAAATCATCAGTAAGAAGATTTGACAACTTTGCTATCTCATTTGATTCTATTTGAAATACTTCTTTAGCTATATCATTTATATTCATAGTTTATACCTTACTTCTGTTCTTTATATCTAGTGATTTTAGCATAAAAGCACTTATACAAAGGAGAAACGCTATATTTTCAATCTAAATACTTTTGCTTGAGGGGTGAGTATTATTGCTTCATAAATATCTGCGTTATAATTTTCAAGTATACATAACTGTACATACATTGAATTGTACATATCATTATCAATAACCAAAAAACGATCATAATCTTTCATGTATATTATATTTAAATCAGCATTATTATTGAGTACTTGAATATGCTTCTCTAATTTTTTTTCTTTATTATAGTTTGTTATTACAAAGTTTTTTATATTTACTTCCGAACCCTGTATATTAATAAGTCCTTTTACCTTATCTATAAAAATATTATTTCCTAAAAGTACTTTACTACCTGCATTTTTAAAATCTTCAGATTGGTAAAAAAAGTTATTCTTTAAAGACTTTCCATTCATTAAATCTATATTTGAAAACAAAGCAATAGTGGGTAAAATATCGATCATTTTTACTGGTAAATAAAGATAAATATCTCTTGTCTTTGAAGGAAGAGGGATCTCCTCTTTTAAACTATTTAAAAATAAATTACTATTACTATATCCATAATCATACATAATATTTTCCATATTTGATTTATATTTTGGTATAGATTCTTTATTTAAACTATATTTATCTTCTGTATATTCTACTTCAAGACGTAACATTTTAGCAGAAATTTTTTGTTCAGATAACATAGAAAATGAAATAGGAAAATTAACACGACCACTATGTTTACCACCATCACTTAAAGTTTTCACATCACTATAATATCGAATAGGATATCCATAGTCCCACCAACTAACTACATAGTCATCTCTTGATGCAACTTTATTAATTCTATCAAGTACCTTGACCTCATTATTTGTAAATACACTTGGCACTCTATATTCTATTATATGTTTTATATTTGGACTTAAGAGTATAGATGTAACAATAACTAAAAAAAATATTTGTATTTTTTTCTCTTTCATTTTACTAGAAAGATCTACAACTAAGTAAGCTATTGCGAAAGATAAAATAGGAATAGCATATATCGTAAATCTTAAACCACCACTAACAGATAAAAGTCCTAATCCAAGCATTGGTAAACCTAACAACATAACAGGTCTAAAATAGCACATCCAAAAATATCCAATAATAGAGAATATAAAAATAATGCTATTCCCACTAATTCTATTTCCAAGTGTCTCAAGGTCTATTAAAGATGCTTCTTTAATTGTTTGCATTACACTGAAGTAATGTAACTGAATATCACTTCCAGTCGTTTGTAAAACGTCTTTAAATACATAACTATTTAACTTTGATATTATAGGATTAATTCCACCTGTACTTACAAATAAAATCAATATCATTACAAGCATTATGTATAAATGCTTATGCCATCTAGTTTGTCTAAATAACATAAAATATCCGAAAATTAACATAACTCGTAATTCTATATCTAACTGTATCATAGCAATTAGCATCATACTTATAAGTTGTATTGTATAAAATACCTCTATATTTTCATAAAGTTTTTTAGATTTATTTTTATTTTTATAAATAGAGTAGAGTAGATATATAAGGATAAGTGCAAAAAATGCGAACTCTAAAGCATAACTTTGAGGATACCACCATCTATAAAATAGTACATCAAAAGCTGTAAATAATAAGTATTTATCTTCTTTAGTTTGAATTGCCCCAATAATTGACCACAATAAAATAGTAGGAAACACTATATTTAAAAAGTCTGTATCATAGTATCCCACCATCGTACGATTATAATAGCTCCATGAAATACTTGCCAATAATGCAGCTATAAATCCAACTTCAATTTTCCCTATACTTCTTCCTATTAACACAATTGGTATCACAAGTAGAGATGAGAAAAAAGCTGGCATATAGAAGATTATTGTTTCAAAAGAGAAAGGTAGAAGTTTAAAAAGATATGCTGTTAAATTTGATAAAGAAGATGATGTAGGGGAACGATCAGTATTTTGACCAATTCCATTTACAACATCACGAGCACCTTCTGCCCAATAATATCCATCATTAGTGTTGATCATAAATTGATTATTAAATTGAAATTCAGATACACCATTAAACTGATACACCCAAATTAATCTCATTAGAAAACTAAAAACAAAAGCAACTACTATAAAAATAATAGTTTTTTGATTTTCAGATACTAGCATTTATTCTTCTTTATTATTGTAAATAAAGAATCCAGCTATTCCACCTATTAATACAACAGTAAGAAACCCTAACATAACAAGATCAAGAGTCCCCATCTTGTTCCTTTTCCTTTAATTGTCCACAGGCTGCACTTATATCGATACCTTTTGATTCTCTGATAGTACACATCAATTTTTTACTTAATAAATAATCTTGAAATCTAATCATAGAATTTTTAGATGGTCGTTCATATGTTGTACCAGGAAAAGGATTAAAAAAGATTAGATTAACTTTTGCATCTATTCCATTTAAAAGTTTTACTAACTTATCTGCTGATTTTATATCATCATTTTGATCTTTGATTACCAAATATTCAAACATAACTTTTTTTCTAGCATCAATAGGAAACTCTCTTACAGCATCAATAATAGACTGTATATTGTAAGCTTTATTCATAGGAATTAATTCTGACCTTAACTCATCATCAACTGCGTGTAATGAAATAGCTAATTGCACTCCAAGGTCTAATTTACCAAGCTTTGCTATTTTGGTACTCAACCCACTTGTTGAGATAGTTTGTCGTCTTGTGCTTATTGCTAGACCATCTAAATCTGATATAATTCGTATTGCTTTAACTACATTATCAAAGTTATCAAGAGGTTCACCCATACCCATATAAACAATATTTACTGCTTTATTTTCCGCAATATTATTGTCTTTTTTAAGATAACTAATTTGAGTTGCAATTTCACCAGGAGTTAAATTTCTAACAAAACCACCTTTTGCTGTTAAACAAAAAGTACAGCCAACTTTACAACCAACTTGACTCGAAACACAAAAAGTATATTTTTCACTTTTTATAATATTTCCATCTTCATCTTTTTGTTTTTCTTTCATGAGTAAAAGAACTGCTTCCGCTGTTTTTCCATCATTATATTGAAAAAGGTACTTTTTTGTTCCATCAGAACTTTCTTCGATAGCTATAATTTTACAGATATCTATTGGATAGTTTTCTATTAAATCAGCCTTTAAATCTTTTGGAATATTTTTCATATCATCATATGAAGTTACATATTTTTTATATATCCAGTTATAGATTTGTTTAGCTCTAAAGCTTGGTTTTATTGAATCCTGTAATTCACTAAGTGTGTAATCATAAATTGTTTTTTTCATTAATTCTTTTTCCTCTGCATTCACTGATTTACTTCGTAAATACAGTTCTTTTCTTCCACTACTAAAAGAGTGAAACTATTCACTCTTTTTTAACGTTGTTCCACGTGGAACAATCATTTTTTTATTTTCTAAATGCTTAACTAACTTATCCATTGAATCACTATGGTTTGATATAAAGTCTTTATGTGCATCTTTATTTGTATAATTAGTCACGACAAAAATTCCCTTTACATCTATGTCAAATTCTTGTGCAACTCTTACAACAGAAAAAAACTCCATATTTTCAATACCTATTCCATATTGTAAATATTCATTTCCTAATGTTTCATTTGTAGTGATGTAGTTTGATGAATTTACAATTGTCTCACTTTGAAATTTAGGGTCATCACATCTCAATACATTATCAATAGGAGTATATGAATTATTATCTAAAAAAGAAAGTTCAAGATTTGATGCATTCGAACTTTCAACTATATCAAATAAATTATGATTACCATAACTACCAGCACTACCTATAAAGAGAATATAATCTGGTTTATCAAATAAACATAATCTTGTAAGATTCATAGCACTTTCTATAAGACCTACACCTATTGTTGTAGCAAATGGAAATGTTTCGCTTTGACCTGCGCATACTATCATTTTTTTTCCTTTATTATTTACATTCTAATTTATAATTTGTTTTTAGAACAATAGATTGTTCTGT
>JAONGR010000023.1 GCA_028375605.1 Arcobacteraceae bacterium | reverse complement strand
CATTTACATTAACGTGACTACCTGTCTCGTTTTATGTAGGCGGATTATAATAGATTTGCTCCCCTTTGTCAATAGCCTACGCTTAACCTTTTCTTAAATTTTAGAATTCTTTTTTTATTATTTTTTAAAATAAAAAAGGCCTACTGCATAAATACAGTAAACCTTTTCTTTAATCTTATTTAAAATTAATTATCTATTTTTCAATCCATTTTTAACAAAATCAAAAATAATTGGATTTGGAGTTTGTAAAGAACTTGTAAATTCAGGATGAAACTGAACCCCTACAAACCAAGGATGATCTTTTATTTCTACAACTTCTATTAATCCATTTGATTCACCAGTTATAAACATACCATTTTTTTCTAATACTTCTTTATATTCTGGATTTGCTTCATATCTATGTCTATGTCTTTCATTTGAAATACCTTTTCCATATGCTGCTTCTAAATGACTTCCTTTTTTAGACTCAAAAGGATACGCACCAAGTCTAAGTGTTCCACCCATAGGTGATTTATGTGTTCGTATTTGCTTATCACCTGTAGTATCTAAGAATTGTTCTATTAAATATATAGCAGGTTCCTTAGTATTTTTATCAAATTCAACACTATTTGCTTCTTTAATACCTACAACATTTCGAAGATACTCAATAATTGATAATTGCATACCTAAACAGATACCTAAATAAGGGATTTTATTTTCTCTAGCAAATTTGATTGCTTCAATCTTTCCTTCAACACCACGCTCACCAAATCCACCAGCTACTAAAATACAATCACTTTCAGCAATTATAGCTTCAGCACCTTTTTCCTCAATAGTTTCACTATCACACCAATTTATATTGATTTTTGTATTTAAATGTGCACCACTGTGAATCAAGCTTTCCGTTAAAGATTTATATGCTTCTTTTAGTTCTAAATATTTTCCTACAAAAGCAACTGTCATTTCATTTTTTGGAGCAACAATATGTTTTACCAAATTATCCCACTCATCCATATCTGGGTTAATCTCAGCTAATTCAAAATGTTTTCCGATTGATTTTAAAATACCATCATTTAAAAATTTCATTGGAACTTGATATATAGTTTCAGCATCACCTGCTTCTATTACTGCATCTTCATCAACATCACAAGAATATGCAAGTTTTCTTTTTAATGAAGTTGGTAACTTTTTTTCTGTTCTACAAACTAACATATGAGGCATAATACCAATTCGTCTTAACTCTTGAACAGAATGTTGAGTAGGTTTTGTTTTAAGTTCACCTGCGGCTGCTATATAAGGTATAAGGGTAACATGTATATTCATTGTCGTTGTTTTTGGATTTTCATGTCTTACTTCACGAACTGCTTCCATAAAAGGTAAACCCTCAATATCTCCAACAGTACCACCAAGTTCTACGATTAAGAAGTCATGCCCTTTTCCTGCTGCATAAATTCTACTTTTTATTTCATCAACAATATGAGGGATAACTTGGATAGTTTGACCAAGATATCCACCTTCTCTTTCTCTTTGAATAACTGAGCTATAGACTTGACCAGTCGTAAAATTATTCATTTTTCCTAAAGTTTTATCTATAAATCTTTCATAGTTACCTAAATCTAAATCAGTTTCAGCACCATCATCGGTTACAAATACTTCGCCATGTTCCAATGGGCTCATCGTTCCTGGATCTACATTTAAGTATGGATCTATTTTTAGCATACTTACATTAAAGTTACTTTGTTTTAAAAGTGCAGCAATACTTGCACTTGTAATACCTTTACCTAAACTACTTAGAACCCCACCTGTCACAAAAATGTATTTAGTCATCTTATCCCCTGAATATCTCTTCTTTATAATTGCGATTATATAAAATCTATGCTAAATCTATGCTTTTGTAACTAAATAGATAGATAATCATTATACAAATTATTAAATTAAGCTTAATGTAATCAAATTGTAATCATCTTTCATAGTAATTAAGCAAGTTATAAGAATAGGGTTGTAGAATTATCGCATAACTTTATGGGACAAAGGATTTATTTATAATATAAATACCCATAATTGTTAAATTTCGGAATTTAAAAATAAAAGGACTAAAATGACTAAATTAATTAAAATGAGTCTTGTTGCTGCTGTTGCAGTTGCTGGATTTTCTTCGACTGTTGCGGCTAAACCTCTTGAGGAATCAATCCAAGGTGTAGATTTTTCTGGATACTTAAGATATAGATACACAAATGGTGAATCTAATGATGTTGATCAAAACCAATATAGAATTCAAGCTACTGCAAAAGCAAAAGTAAATGATACTATAACTGCAAAATTTGCAATAGAAGGTGATACAAGATCTAATGATACTGTTGGTGATGATGATGGTACTAACGGTAGTGCTGCTACTATTAGAGAACTTAACTTTACAGCTAAACTTGGTGATGCTACAGTTACAGTTGGTAAGCAAGGTCTTGTGACTCCTTTTGCTGATTCAGGATTAGATTCACAACAAGGTACAGGTATCGTTGCACTTTACCCAGTAGGTCCTGTTACTTTAGCTGCTGGTTGGTACAATAATAGTGATGCAACAGCTATTGGTGGTACTGATATAAGTGGAAGTAATATTAGTGCATTAGCTGCACTTGGTACTGCTGAGATGGTTAACTATTCAGTATGGTATGCAAATGTTTCTAATCAAAACACTACTCAAGTAGATGCAGATGCAATTAATGTAAATCTTAGTGCTGCTTTTGGACCAGTTAATGTTGAATTAAACTATGCATCAATTGATTATCAAGTAAATGATGCAGATGTAGCAAAAACTGAACAAACAAGATTAGTTGCTTCTTTTGATGCAGATATTGTTACTGTTACTGCTGGTGTTATAGAATTAGGTAGCGAAGGTGGAGATACAACATTAGGTGATACTGATGCACAATCTAACTTTGTAATGGAAGAATTCAGTGCTTCATTATTAAAAGACACTACTGCATTCTATTTAGGTTTATCAGCTCCTGTTGGTCCTGTAACAATTGGATTAGAGCATGGTACAACATCTGATGTAGATGGAACAACTCCTGGTAATGTTAAATTTTCTGAAACTAAATTATCTGTTGCATACCCAATGAGTAAAAACTTTAAAGTTTCTGGTTGGTTAACTGGAACTTCTGGTGATGGAACTTATGACAAATTAGGTGCAAGTAGACTTGAACTTAAATATACTTTCTAGAAAGTATATTTATCAATAAAAAGGTTGGACTAATGTTCAACCTTTTTTTATGAAAATTTTATTTAATTTGATTTAAATAATTATAAATATCAACAATTTCTTTAGCTGTAATCATATTTGCATAAGGTTGCATCAAAATTCCCATACCATTATTTTGTTCACCATTCGAAATATCTCTAATTGAAATTTGCATCTCTTCTAATGTCATTGTTTTTAATGCTCGAGTATAATTATATGCTTTTATTGTTCCATCTCCATGGCATTTCTTACATGTTGTATCATATATTTTTTTACCATTATCTACAGATGAAACTTTGTCCTTTTCAACTTTTTTAACTTTTTTAGCTTCTTGTATTTTTTCAAGTCTTGCGGTTAGTTCCGCATCAGTAAGTATTATTCCTGATGTATTTGCTAGTGCCATTGTATTTTGTGTATTTTTATTAAATACATAAATATAATTAAATCCATCTTTTCCATCTTGTATTTTCATACTATCAATTTGGTAACCATTCTTTTTCATATCAACTACAGATAATGTACCATTACATTCTCCACCATTTAAAGCTACTTTTTCTATGGTACTAGGATCCATATGTTCTTTTTTATAACACATCGTAGCCGATGCACTTAAAATAGATGCTGTACAAAGCATATATAAACTTTTCTTTATCATTTTTTTTCCTTTATTATTTGTATGATTTTAGCATAAAACTATTAATAAATATATATTACACTATTTCCATTACTAATGTTTTGATATTCTTCTTTTCTTGTATTTCAAGAAGAGATAATCCTTCTATTTTTAAATTCATTAATTCATCAAAATTCATGATATTATTATTAGCTATCTCACGTACAACTAATCCCCTATAATGTTTTGCCCAATGACTTACAACTTTACCATTTTTTAGAAATTTATAAGTTACAACATTTGTATTAGAATTTGGTTTATAAAATTTATCATAATATCCAGCCCTTAGATCTACAACTTCATTACCCAATTCATTGTCTAAAAACTCTTTTGTTCTTATTTTATATTCTTTTATAACATCAATTGTTTCTAATACTGCTCCTTGTTTGAACTTATAATCAGGAATAAAATCAGATGCCTTAATAGCACCAAAAAGGTTTGAAAATAATATAATATTTTTATCACAATAGTTTTGTGTTTTCTCATCAAGATTTTCATAATCTAAAGCATCAAAAGCTACTCCTGTATATCTTAAAATTGCTTTCATCGTTGGTTTTAAAAGAATATTTTCACTATATTTCTGACACTCTTTTAAGTTTTTTAATCCAAACCATAAAGACAACTCTTCAATGGAACTATCGTTTATCAAACTTACATAGTTTTTCACTATAAAATCTTTTACATCAAATATTTCTTTAAAGGCGAAATTTTCTTTTTTATATGGGCTAAATTCGCCACCTTCTCTTTTTGTTTCTGCGGGTGCTAATAGTATTTTCATTTGATTATTTTAGCTAAAATTCACTAAAATAGCTAAAATCAATATAAGGACTCTAGCGTGAATGAATACTATTTACCTATATTAGCATTTCATGTTATAAGTGTGCTATCATGGATGGCATTATTATTTTATCTTCCACGACTTTTTGTTTATCATTCTGAAAATAAAGATAAAAAAGAGTTTGTAGAAATAGTAAAAATTCAAGAACTTAAAATATATAAAATAATAGGTTTTCCCGCTATGATAGCGACAATTATAAGTGGAGTTACACTTGTTGTTATAAATCCTACTCTTTTAAGTCAACCTTGGTTTCATGCTAAACTTGCTTTACTTGTACTACTCATAGCTTACTCTTTTAGTTTAGAATACTATAGAAAAAAACTAGTAAATGACTCCTGTAATAAAAGTGGAAAGTTTTTTAGAGCTTATAATGAAATTCCAACTCTATTAGCAATATTAATTGTAACATTCGTAATAACAAAAAATATACCGATTATCTTTTCTATAGGTATTACTTTATTTTTTGCCTTTATAATATATATGATTATGAGAAAAAACCAAATAAAATAACAAAGGTAATGAAAAATGAAAATAGTATTTTTAGATAGAAAAACACTAGGAAGTGATATAAATCTAGAGCAGTTTAATGATTTAGGAGAAGTTATATATTATGATTTCACAAAACCTTCTGATGTATTAGAAAGAGTAAAAGACGCCGATGTAGTAGTTACAAATAAAGCGATTGTAGATAAAAACACAATGCAAAATACTAATATAAAACTTATATGTATAACGGCAACTGGTATGAATAATATAGACCTTGAATATGCAAAAGAAAAAAATATTCCAGTAAAAAATGTAGCAGGATACTCAACATCAAGCGTAGCACAACTTGCAATTTCATACATACTACAGTTTGTACAAAAAATCAACTTTTATGACAACTATGTAAAATCTGGGGCTTGGGAAAATAGTGAAATATTCACAAATAACGATAAACCATTTTATGAACTTAATGGTAGAACTGTAGGTATTATAGGGCTTGGTAATATTGGAAAAGAGGTAGTAAAAATAGCTACTGCTTTTGGATGTGAAGTTATATACTACTCTACAAGTGGAAAAAATAATGACTCTACATATAAGAGTGTTTCACTTGAAGTATTACTAGAAAAATCAGATATCATATCTATACATTGTGCTTTAAATGAACAAACAAATAATTTATTAAACAAAAACAATTTACATACTTTAAAAGATGGTGCAATATTACTAAATCTCGGACGAGGTGGATTAGTAAATGAGCAAGATATCACAGATACATTAAATAATGGTAAAGATATCTATTTTGCTACAGATGTTACAACAGTAGAACCAATCGAAAAAACCTCACCATTACTAACTATAGAGAATAAAGAAAGAGTTATTATCACTCCTCACATCGCATGGGCATCTATAGAAGCACGTACACGATTAATGGATTTAGTATATAAAAATATTACGGAGACCAAAATATGAAAACGATACAATTTGAGAAAACAGAAATCACACCATCAAAAGTGATTTGCATAGGAAGAAACTATGTAGATCATATCAAAGAACTTAATAACGAAACACCTGATAATATGGTAATTTTTAATAAACCAAATTCTTCAATTTCTAATGAGCTAAAATATTTTCATGAAGATACAAGATATGAAGGTGAAATCTCATTTTTAATCAAAGAAAATAAAATAGATGGTGTTGCATTTGGACTAGACTTAACTCATGCAAATCAGCAAAATGAATTAAAGAAAAAAGGTTTACCATGGGAAAGAGCAAAGTCATTTAATGGTGCTGCTGTATTTGGAGAATTTATAAAACTAGAAGATGATATTTCAAAAATAAGACTTGAAATGTATATAAATGATGAACTCATACAGTTTGGAAGTTACGATTTAATGATGTATAAACCAAATAAAATGATAGAAGAGATAAATTCTTTTATGACTTTAGAAGATGGAGATATCATCATGTCTGGTACACCCAAAGGTGTGGGAACATATAAAATGAATGATAAATTTGAAGGAAAAATATTTATAGAAGATAATCTATTAGTCTCAACAACATGGATAGTTGGATAAAAATGTGCTATACTATGTAATACTTTACACATAGGAGTTTGTACATGGGATTATTACTATACAAATCAGATGAGATGTATTCATCAACAGAACTTATTCGAAAAAGTAAAATGATTTTTGATAAAGTCTTAGATAAAAAAATAGATAAGGCAATCATCCTTAGAGATGGTAAGCCTTGTTTTTTATTGATGGAATTCAAAAAATATGAAAAAATTATGGCGGAATATGAAGAGTTAAAAAGCTATGTAGATACATTACAAAATACTCCATCTTCTAAAAAAGTGAAGAAAGAAAAAATCGAAAAATCTCAAAAGATACAAAAAGAACCCATCAAGATAAACTCTATTCAAAATATCACTCCAGAAGACAAAACCAAAATAGAAAAACTCTCTAAGAAAGACCCGGAGATAAGTGAAGAACAAGAGATAAATAATGCACTTCGTAAAATCGAAAATATTGACTTTGATGATACAATGAAAAAAGAAGCAGAAAAAAAAATAAAATTGCGTATCTTAGAAGCAAGAAAACAAAGAGAAAAGATTCTTTCAAATGAACAACAAAACAAAGAAGACTTAAAAGAAGAACTTATTCTACAAAGTCAACTTAAAGAAGTTAAGCTACAAAAAGATAGAGAATTACGCGAATTTTGGGACTAAAATAAAATATTATCTTTTGAGCATCAAAGCTTATGAAAAAGTTTCAAAATAAATCAGCTCAATTTAGATATAATAATAAAATATAGAAACAATAGTTTTAATTTAAATTTTAGATTTAAGCCCAATAAATTTTAAAGGATAAGTAATATGGATTTTGATAGAAATATAAAAATACTTTATGTCGATGATAGTTCAACAATACGAGAGATGGTAGAAAGTGCTCTAATAGAAATTGGATACATTAATATTCAAGGTGCAGAAGATGGAGTAGAAGCTTTAGAACTATGCCATGAAGAAGAGTATGATTTTATTATTACTGATATAAATATGCCTAACATGGACGGGATTAGTCTTATCCAAAAACTTAGAGACAAACTTGATTATATGTCAACTCCAATCATGGTTCTAAGTACAGAATGGAGTAAAGAGATGAAAGCAAAAGGAAAACAAGCTGGAGCAACATCATGGATTGTAAAACCATTTAATACTAAACTTTTACATCAAGCAATATTAGATACAATAGATAAAGTAAACGAATAAATAAGGAAATATAAATATGGCAATAACAAGATTTGCACCTAGTCCAACAGGATATCTTCATATTGGAGGATTACGAACTGCTCTGTATAGTTACCTATGGGCTAAAAAAACAGGTGGTGAATTTAAACTCCGAATTGAAGACACTGATAATGCAAGAAATAATGAAGATGCTGTAAAAGCTATTTTAGAAGCGTTTGAATGGGTAGGAATGCCAAGTGATTGTGAAATAGAATACCAATCAAAAAGAGTTGATATTTATAAAAAATATATTAATCAACTTTTAGAAGAGGGAAAAGCTTATAAATGCTATATGAGTAGAGATGAGCTTGATGCACTTAGAGCTAAACAAGAAGCTGCAAAAGAAAATCCAAGATATGATGGAACATGGAGACCAGAAGATGGTAAAGTATTACCGGACATTCCTTCTGATATAGAACCAGTAATCAGAATCAAAGCTCCACAGGAAGGAACTATTAATTTTGAAGATGGTGTTAAAGGATCAATGTCTTTTGATGCAAATCAAGTTGATGACTTTGTAATTGCTCGTGCAAACGGTATGCCTATTTACAATTTTGTTGTAGCTATTGATGATCATTTAATGGAAATGACTGATGTTTTAAGAGGTGATGACCACCTTTCTAATACTCCTAAACAGATTGTAATTTATAATGCACTTGGATTTGATGTACCAAAATTTTATCACATGCCAATGATTAATAATCCACAGGGTAAAAAGCTATCTAAAAGAGATGGGGCAATGGATGTTATGCAATATAAAAAAGATGGATACTTACCAGAAGCATTACTTAACTTTTTAGTAAGACTGGGATGGTCAAATGGAGATCAAGAGATATTCTCAATGGATGAGATGTTAGAACTATTTGATCCAAATAATATCAATAAATCAGCATCTGCTTATAATCAAGAAAAACTAGACTGGTTAAATGCACACTATATTAAAAATGTAACTAACCAAAGACTTGCAAATGACTTAAAATTTTATGATTGTGAAATTGAAGGTCATGATAAAAAAGAGATGGTTCTAGATCTTTGTAAAGAAAGAGCAAATACTCTTCTTGAATTAAAAAATGCCATAGAAAATATTTTAACTACTCCAGATGCTTATGAAGTAAAAGGATCTAAAAAATTTGTTAAAGAGGGTACTATAAAGATGCTCGAAGCATATGTATCATTATTACAAGATAACAAAGACTTACATACTCCTGTAGATATAGAAAATATTACTAAACCTTTTATTAGTGAAAATGGATTAAAATTTCCACAATTATTTCAACCAATAAGAATATCTTTAACAGGCGGTACAAACGCACCTTCTGTATATGATATTATTGCTGTTCTTGGTATAGAAGAAACTATCATTAGAATTGAAAAAGCAATCAGCGTTAACTTCAACAAGGAAGCATAAGATGATTCAAATTTGGCATAATAATAGATGTAGTAAATCAAGAGATGGTAAAGCACTTCTAGAAGAAAGTGGGCAAGAATTTGAAGTATTTGAATATATGAAAAATGACTTTTCAAAAGAAGAGCTTTTAAGACTTCTTGCTCAATTACAGATGAAAGATGTGAAAGATATGTTGAGACCTACAGAAACAGAATATAAAGAGCTTGATATCGAAAAAAAATCACAAAATGAAATTCTTGATTTAGTGGTACAAAACCCTAAATTAATACAACGACCAATTATCATTAAAGATAATAAAGCAGTAATTGCTAGACCAATTGAAAACCTTATAAATTTACTAGGATAACACATGAGTAATAAAAAATATTTTCTTAAAAAAGTTTCTAACTACGCAATAGTTGGAGGATTAGGTGCAACTTTAATTGCATCTATGACAGGATGTGAAGATAAAAATGCAAATGGTCAAAATACTCAAAATAGTAATGCCATTACAAATGCAAGTCAAAGACAAGGTGCCTTTGTTATCGTAGAAAAAAATCCCCAAGGTGGATATCTAATCGTTGATGAATTTCCAAGTTCTAAAACGACAATAGTATTAAGGGAAAATGGAAATGAAAGAATTCTTACACAAACAGAAATAGATCAACTTGTTGCAGAAGAATCTAGAAAAATAGACAATGGTACATCGAACCTAACAAATCCACAAAATGCACAAGTAAGTGGCGGAGGTATGGGTCTAGGTGAAACTATATTAGCTTCTGCTGCTGGTGCTATGATTGGTGCGTATATTGGAAATAAACTTTTCAATAACAGTAACTATCAAAACCAAAGAAAGACAAACTATAAATCACCTTCAACTTATTCTAAAAGTGTTAATAGTTTTAACAAAGCAAAGACTTCATCTGCTAATAAATCAAGTTCTAGTAGTAAAAAAAGTGGATTTTTTGGTGGGAATAAAAGCAGTTCTTCTAAAAAGTCTGGTGGATTTTTTGGAGGATAAAAGATGAATTTAAAAAAACTTCAACCATTAACAAATGAATATTTAGAATCTATAGGTTTTACATGGCATACAGATACAGATGAAACATCTTACATAAGTGATGAAGTGGTAAGTATCAGTGAGCAAGAAGCAGAAGCATACTATGAATCTGCAAATGAATTATATGATATGTTTTGTGAAGCAGGACAACATGTAATAGACAACAATTTATTTCATGAATTGGATATTCCTTTTAATCTAGTAGAGCTTATCAAAGCTTCATGGGAAGATGACGTTCACTGGCATCTTTATGGAAGATTTGACTTAGCAGGTGGGATTGATGGTAAACCTATAAAACTTATTGAGTTCAATGCGGATACTCCAACAGCACTTTTCGAGACAGCCATTGTACAATGGGCAATGCTTAAGTTTAACGAACTAGAGGAATCAAGTCAATTTAATTCTTTATATGAAGCCTTAAAAGATAACTTTAAAAGATTTGTTACCTTAGATGGTGAGATAGAAGATTTTGATAAACACTATGAAAAATTAAATTGGAAAATATTATTTTCTTCTGTTGCAGGTAATGACGAAGAAGAAAATACAACAAAACTTTTACAACATATAGCTAACGAAGCGGGATATAAAACTGATTTTGAATTTATAGGAGATGTTGGTTTTAATAGTGAGGGGATTTCAAAAGAAGATACACTTTTCGAATTTTGGTTTAAACTTATTCCATGGGAAGATATCGCAATAGATGAAGGTGAATTGGCTGTTATTTTAACGGAAATCATAAATGATAAAAAAGCTATTATTTTTAATCCTGCATATACTTTATTATTCCAAAGTAAAGGTATCATGAAAATATTATGGGACTTATATCCAAATCATCCTCTATTATTAGAGACTTCATTTGAACCGTTAGAGAATACAAAACAAGTTGAAAAAATGTGTTTTGGTAGAGAAGGAGCAAATGTAGCTATTGTAAATGAAGATAATTCTTTGGATATTAAAACAGATGGGGTTTATGAAAACTTTAAACCCATCTACCAAGAATATGTAGAGTTTCCGCAAGACCAAAATGGGGATTATTATCAAGCTGGTGTTTTTTATGCATATGAAGCGTGTGGTTTAGGTTTTAGAAAAGGTGGAAAAATATTAGATAATATGTCTAAATTTGTAGGACATATTGTAGAATAAATATAACTGTAAGAAAAGCTCCAAAAGGTATACAATGCTAAGTGATAAAAATTTTATTAATATTGCAAAAGAGATTGCAAGTGCAAGTAAATGTGTTTCTAAACAAGTAGGTGCTGTTATCGTAAAAGATGGTAGAATCTTAAGTACTGGATATAATGGTACTCCACCTGGATATACTAACTGTACAGATCATTGGGATGGAGAATACACGAAAGACCATCATGAATGGAGTAAAACATACGAGATTCATGCAGAAATGAATGCAATTATCTGGGCTGCAAGAGAAGGTATTAGTATAAATGGGGCTACTATTTATGTAACTCTTGAACCATGCAGTGATTGTAGTAAAAATATTATTGCTAGTGGTATCAAAAGAATCGTATATGATAAATCTTATGAACATACAAATTCTGAAATTGTAACAAAATTTATTAAAGATAATAATGTGAGCATAGAACAACTTGAATCTTCCAAATAATAAAGAATTTTATTCCCAATCTATAAAAGAGCATGGTATATCTGCTGAAGGTGTGAGATGGAATAATAAATATAGCCAGTATAAAAGATTTGAAGCAATTACTAAACGTATCAAAAAAGAGATACACACATCTACGATACTCGATGTGGGCTGTGGATTTGGAGAATATATTGAATACCTTAAAATAAATAATAAAACTCCATATAAATATATTGGTATTGATTGTGAACAAGATATGATAAATATCTGTAAAAAACGCTTTCCAAATGAAGAGTTTCATCTAATAGATGTGTTAAAAGATGATATTCCTTACTCAGACTATACTGTGTGTAGTGGTGCGTTAAGTATATTAAAATATAATCAAGTAGAACAATTTATCGCTACATCTTTTAAACACTCAAAAAAAGGTTTTATTTTTAATTCACTTAAAGATTTAACTTTTAATAATATAAAACAATATGAAATAGTAGATATATGTAAGAAATACGCACAAAAGATATCTGTTTATGAAGGATATTTGGATAATGATTTTACTATTCTTATGGTAAAATAAATTTATAAAATAAGGAATATAACATATGAATAAAATTATACTAAGCATACTACTTGCTATTGTTAGTTTACAAGCAGGATTAGTTAATGCAATTGCAATAACAGTAAATGAAACTCCAATTACACTTTACGATATAGACAAAGAGATGGAAACAAAAAATATAAATAAAAATGATGCAGTTTCTCGACTTATCGATGATATATTATATCAACAATCATTATCTTCAAATCATATAAGTGTTGATACATTTGATATTGACAGTTATATAGAAAAACTAGCGGCAAGTAACAAGATGAATGTATTTGATTTTAAATCACTTGTAAGACAACAAGAAAACTATACACTTTTTAAAGAGAAAATTAAAAAACAAATCATACATCAAAAGCTTATTGCCAAAATTTCAAATGGAAAACTTATTATTGCAACAGAAGAAGATTTAAAAATTTATTATAAAAACAATGAGGAGCAATTTAAAATAGCTGATACAATTGAAGTGGTAGCTTATGTTTCAAAAAATAAAAAATTATTACAAAGTCTCAAATCAAATCCAATGCTACAAAATGCAGAAATATTAGTACAAGATATAACAATGAAACAATCAGAATTAAATCCGCAAACAAAATATATTTTGAATTCAACAAAAGAAAAAATGTTTAGTGCTATTTTTGCTCAAAATAAAAATTATAATATGTTTTATCTAAAAGAAAAAAAAGATATAACTACACTTTCATTTGAAGATGTAAAAGAAAAAATATTTCAAATTATAATGAAAAAAAGAGAACAAGATTACCTTAAAGAATATTTTGAAACGTCAAAAATCACTGCAGATATCAAAGTACTTAGATAAAGTAAAGCACAAATAAAGATTAAATCATCTAAAGATGATCTATGTTATAATAAAAAACAATAAGAATTAAGGAAAAAATATATATGTTTGAAACAATTATAGGATTAGAGGTTCATGCTCAATTAAATACAAATAGTAAACTATGGTGTAATTGTGCTACTAGTTTTGGAGAAGTTGCAAATACAAATGTATGTCCAACTTGCCTAGGATTACCAGGAGCTCTTCCTGTTTTAAATAAAGAAGCTGTACATAAATCTATTCAATTAGGTACGGCAATAAATGCAGAAATAAATAAAAAATCGATTTTTAACAGAAAAAACTATTTTTATCCTGACTTACCTACAGGATACCAAATATCACAATTTGAAGTTCCAGTTGTAGGATTTGGTAAAATAGAGATAGATTTTCCAGATGGGTCTAGTAAAATCATTGGTGTAACTCGTGCTCACTTAGAAAATGATGCTGGTAAAAGTTCTCATGCAGGTGATCACTCTAAAGTAGATTTAAATAGAGCAGGAACACCTCTTCTTGAAATCGTATCTGAACCAGATATGAGAAGTAGTGAAGAAGTTCTGTTATATCTTAAAAAACTTCATTCTATTGTTAGATATATTGACATTTCTAATGCGAATATGGAAGAGGGAAGTTTTAGATGTGATGTAAATATTTCTATTCGACCAAAAGGTGAAGATAAACTATATACTAGATGTGAAATCAAAAATATGAATAGTTTTAAAAATATAGAAAAAGCTATTGCATATGAAGTACAACGACAAAGAGAAGCTTGGGAAGATGGAGTATATGAACAAGAAGTAGTTCAAGAAACTAGACTTTTTGATGTAAACTCAGGTGAAACTAGATCTATGAGAGGAAAAGAGGATGCTGCTGATTACAGATATTTTCCAGATCCAGACTTACTTCCTCTTATCATAACTGATGAAATGATAGAAAAATACTCTCAAATACCAGAACTCCCTGATGCTAAGAAAGCCAGATTTGTAAAAGACTTTGGACTAAAAGCTTATGATGCAGGAGTTATTTGTAGTACAAAAGAGATGGCACAGTATTTTGAAGATATGATGAGTTATGGTATTTCAGGGAAAATGGCTACTACATGGCTTACAGTTGAATTACAAGGTAGATTTTCTGAAGGTATGAATGTAACAACTTCTCCAGTTGACGCTCAAAAATTAGGATCTTTAATCAAAGCAATAGAAGCTGGTGATATTTCAGGAAAAGCAGGTAAAGAAGTGCTTGATTATTTAATGGAAAATGACTCTAGCGTTGATGAAGTAGTAGAAAAACTTGGATTAAAACAAGTAAGTGATGATGGAGCTATTTTAGTAATCATTGATGAAATTTTAAATGCAAATCAAGATAAAGTGGAGCAATATAAAGCTGGTAAAGAAAAAATGTTTGGTTTCTTTGTAGGTCAAGCTATGAAAGCATTAAAAGGTGCTGGAAATCCACAAGTTATCAATAAACTTTTAAAAGAAAGATTAGCGTAAGAAAAGAGAATATTATGAAATTAAAAGTAGAGAATTTAGCAAAAATAAAAGAAGCAGAAGTTGAAATAAAAAACTTAACACTTTTTATCGGTCAAAACTCTACAAATAAAAGTTATATGGCACATATCATTTATGAACTATATAAAGAGTTGTCTTTATTTCAAGAGTCACGGAATGCTTATAGGTTTAATACTATGATTGCAAAAAAACTGATGAGTGAGCATAAAAAAGAAGTTGAATATTTTTTCTCATTAAAGCATGAGTTTGAAGAGGTGATTTCATCAAATCAAATTGCTTTTGACGAATGGGAAGATGAAAGAACAACAAATTTAAAAATTTATATAAATGAAGATGATCAAAAAATAATTAATTTCTCAAATAGCATACTGGATATTATTTTTAGCGATTTAACAGATAAAATAAACAACAGTTTTAATATAAACAAATCTATATTAAAAAAGTTGTATGTTATTGATTATATTTCAAAGATAGCAAATAATAATTTTTTAATTAGTTTGCAAATGCCAATTGAAGAATATACGGAGATTGATTATGAAACAAAATTTCGTGGTATTATTCAGCTTGTTAAACAATTAACAGAAAAACTTCAAGAACAATTAAATAATTATTTTGATTCATATTATTTTCCCGCTTCGAGAACAGGTTTTGTTTTAACACTTGATGAAATTTATGCGGGTATTTTTAGAGATAAGTTTAGAGGTCAAGTTAGTGCCACAAGACTAGGTGAACCTACGATAGATTTTATTCAAACCTTTGCTGATATAAAAATGGGTAAGTTTGATTTTGACGATTGGTTTAATCCAATAGAAACAAAAAAAGAATCTGATGAATTAGTTAAATTTTTAGAAAAAGAAATTATTAAAGGTAATATTCAAGAAGAAACTAATAAAGAAAATTATACAAGTTATTATTTAAAAATAAAAAACGAGAAACTGGATTTACATTTAGCATCATCAGCAACTTTAGAAACTTTACCTTTCATCATATTTCTAAAAAATACAAAAAATATTAAAAGAACATTATTTGTTATAGAAGAACCAGAAGCTCATTTACATCCAAAAGCTCAAATCCAAATGGCAAGATTTATTGTAATGTTAACAAATGCAGGCGCTAAAGTTCTTGTAACTACTCATAGTGATTATATATTGGGCGAAATTAATAACTGTATTAAGAAATTTGAGCTTAAAGAAGAGAATATATCTATTTCTAAAGATAATGTATCAGCATATTTATTTAAAAATAATGAAATAGAGACAGAAGTAAAAGAGTTACAAATTGATCAATTTGGAATCTCTGATGAGAACTTTGAAGAGGCACTTAATGAACTCCTTGATGAAAGTGGGAGATTAACAGATAAGATTTTAGATAATGAGTAAACAAATCTTAAATACTTTATTTGAAGAAGTAAAAGAATGCAAAGAAAATAAATGTGTTCTTGATAAAAAAGATATTGAATATATTTACAAGCCAGATTATGGGTTAAAAGATTTAGCCATACACAAACAATTATTTGGAACAATTACACCAAAGCTCTGTGATTGTATTATAAAAAAAGAGAATCTGATTTTATTAGAAATCAAATGTGGAAAAGTAACAAATAGAATTTTAAAAGAAATTATAGAACAATTAACAAATGTTGCAAAGATATTAAATACAGTTAATCTCTCATTTGATAAAGTAATATTTATATATGATAGCCTTGACAATGCTAAATTACGCCAAACTATTATAAATAAAAATATATATGGTAAACGACTACTAAATATACAATTTAAAAATAAAGCAGTGGAGATATAAAATGAGTTCTATTTGTGTTATAGGTGCAGGAAAATGGGGACAAGCATTACACTATGCTTTAAGCCAGAAACACAAGTGTCTTATCACAAGTAGAACAAAAAAAGATATAGAAAATTTTGTCTCTTTAGATGAGGCATTAAAATGTGAATTTCTCATTATAGCAATACCATCTCAAAATATAAGAGAATGGCTTATACAAAACTTTAAATATACAGGACAAAAAGTACTTGTAGCATCAAAAGGAATAGAAGCCAATACAGGTGCATTTTTACAAGAAATATACGAAGAGTTTATTCCTAAAGAACACTTGGGCTTTATTTCTGGTCCATCTTTTGCAAGTGAAGTTATCAAAGGACTTCCTACTGCGTTGGTACTCAATTCGACATCAAAAAAGTTTTATGATGAATTTTATGGGTTTTTTCCTCATTTTATTAAAACATACTATAGCAATGATGTCATTGGTGCAGAAATTGCTGGTGCATATAAAAATGTTCTTGCAATTGCTAGTGGTATTTGTGAAGGTCTTCAACTTGGTCAAAATGCGCGTGCAAGTTTAACTTCTCGAGGTCTTGTAGAGATGGATAGATTTGGACAGTACTATGGTGCTAATAAAGATACATTTATAGGATTGAGTGGTGCTGGTGATCTTTTTTTAACTGCATCTAGTACCCTAAGTAGAAACTTTAGAGTTGGACTAGGACTAGCAGCTAATAAATCGATAGATGAAATATTAGAAGATTTAGGTGAAGTAGCTGAAGGGATCATGACATCTCAAGCTATCTATAAACTATCTCAAGAAAATAATATATATACACCAATTGCCAATGAAGTAAAATGTATCCTTGATGGAAAGAATCCTCAAGATAGTTTAAAAGATTTATTGAGTAACTAAATACCTAACTTAATAAATCTTTATTTTTTTTATTCATAGTAAAAGCATTCATAGATCGTGAACTTTGATCTTCATCAATCTCTTTTTTCAAAAAATACTTTTCCACTGTTGCTGTTGGATTTAAGAATAAAATTGACTCTTCAATTACAATTTGGAAAATAGCATACAAAGGAATTGTTACATGAGAACCAAAGTTTTCACTACCAAAACCAGCCTCAAAAGTGATCGTTTTCTCTGTTAAAACAATAGACTCATAAGTATAATTTGAAAGAGTAAAAAGAGTGAATTGTGGAAAATTTTTGCTGATTGATTCAGGCATTTCTGGATTAAATGTCACACCTTTTATATTTGCAGT
>JAONGR010000022.1 GCA_028375605.1 Arcobacteraceae bacterium | reverse complement strand
TTTTTGTTTATCTTTTTTAGAAAGGTTTTCAGATACATTAGTAAGTAACTTAGTTATATTTTGAAACTCTAACGAATAATCTGATTTAATTTTCAATGATTTATTTTGTTTAAGTAAATCATTTAAAAATTGTAAAATTGCATTTGTTTCAAATTCAACCTTTTTACTTATTTTTAAAGCAACAACGAAAAATATACCTATAAATATCACAAATAAGCCTGCAACTTTAAAAGTAAGAGATAAATACTCTTCATCAATTTGTTCTAAATCTCGTGCCATTCGGATAAAATAATCAACATCATTTAAAACTTGTTTTTTTGAAACATACAAAAGATCTTTTTTTAATGTATCTGAATATCGAACAATAGAACCAAATTTATTGTATTTTGATTCTAAAATTTCTGTTCTATTAAGGTGATTATCCATCAATTTTTTATCTTTATCAGATTCACCTATTACTACACCATTGTGATCTATAACAGTAACTCTTACACCTATGATACTTTTAATGGTTTTAGTTTGAAGATCTACATCACTAAAGTCTTTTACTTGTAAAGCAAATATATCTATATTATGCAGAAGATCTATTTTTGTTTGTTCGATAAAAATACTTTTGATCCAAAAATAAGATAATGTAGCCATCACTAAAAAAATAGTTGTAAATAGGATTAAAAATTTTCGTAGAAAAATATCGTGGAGTTTTAACAAGATATTGTACCTTTATTAAATATATATCCTTCACCTCGAATAGATTTAATATATTCTTTTACACCCAATGGATCAATTTTTTCTTTGAGCCTTTTAATGGCAACATTAACAGTTTTGGATTTTACATCCATACTATCTTCCCATACATTTTCAAGAAGTGTGTCACGACTTAATAAAATATCAATATTTTTTACAAATTCTAAAAGTAAGTCATGTTCTAAATGAGTAAGTGCAATCTCTTCTCCATCTATAGCAAACTTTTTTTGATTTGCATTATAAATGATATCTCGTACTTTTATAACTTCATGTTGTTTTTTAGTTCTATTAATTACAGATTTAATTCTAGCTTTCAAAATATCAATATTAAAAGGTTTGGTAATATAATCATCACCACCTCTATCAAATCCTTCAAGAATATTTTCATCAGCATCTTTTGCAGTAAGATAAATTACGTTTTGAGAATATCCTTTTGCTCTAAGCTCTTGTATAAAAACACTCCCCTCTACATTTGGAAGATTTCTATCCATCAAAATTAAATCAATTGATTCTTGATCTAAGATATCAACAACCCTTGATGTATCTAAACAACCTATCACCTCATATTCTTTAGCCAGCGTATATTCTAAAAGTTCTAAAATATCTGGCTCATCTTCTACTATTAAAATTGTATTCATATTTTATTATACCTAAAAAATTATACTCTATGTATCTCTCCACCATTATTAACATATAATAGTAAACTAGCGATGCTCATAGCTCTATCCGCAATCTTTTCACTTCTTCTTAAAACTACTAACATTTTATGAAATTTAGTAAATTCTGTCTCTTTTGGTTTTTGCTTAAATAGTTCCGTTTCAATCATTTCATATAAATCATCTGTTTTATTCTCTGCAATTACTACTTTGTTAAAGCATTCTTGAGTTTCATCTACACAATCAAGAGAAATCATATCTACTGTATATTTAATAGCATCTACAGTGGATTTTTGCATAGGAATAGCATAATCATTTACTATTTTCGAGTCTACATTTTTACATTCTTCTGTAAAACCTTTTATAAAGTTTCTAGTATTTGAAGAAGCTCGTAGAAGTTCATTTGTAATTTTTAAATACGATACCATTCTTCTTAAATCTTTTGCTTCTGGAGAATGTAACGCTAAAGTTGTGATAATATTATTATCAATCTCTTTTACAATATTACTTACATTTTTAATATGCGATTTTGCTTCAGTAAAGCTCGCTTCATCACAATCTTGTAATCCTTCAACTATTAATTGGTTAGACTTCAATAAACCTTCAGCAATTGTTATAATCACATTTTTTATTTCACTTAATTTTTCTTCATAATTTGCTAACATAATTTCCCTTTTTAACCAAATCGACCAGTAATATAATCTTCAGTTTTTTTCTCTGTTGGATTTATAAAAATCTTTTCTGTTTCATCATACTCAATTAAATCCCCAAGATGGAAGAATGCTGTCATATCAGCAATTCTTGCTGCTTGTTGCATATTGTGTGTTACAGTTACAATAGTAAAATCTTTTTTCAACTCTAACATTAACGCTTCAATCTTTTCAGTACTAATAGGATCTAGTGCTGATGTTGGCTCATCCATTAAAATTACATCAGGCTGAACGGCAATTGTTCTAGCTATACATAATCTTTGTTGTTGCCCACCACTTAAACCTGTACCTGGCTCTTTTAAAATATCTTTTACTTCATCCCAAATACCAGCATTGATTAATGATTGCTCTACAAGTTCATCACAAGAGCTACCTTTTTTTACAATTCCATGTTTTAAAGGGGCATATGCAACATTTTCATAAATTGATTTAGGAAAAGGATTTGGTTGTTGGAAAACCATACCTATTCTTTTTCTTACACTTACTTCATCTACTTCTTTAGCATAAATATCTTGACCATCAATAATAACTTGACCTTCAATTCGAGCAGAACTAACTAAGTCATTCATTCTATTTAAACATCTTAAAAATGTTGATTTACCACAACCAGATGGTCCAATAAGAGCTGTGATTTGATTTTCATGAATTTTTATGTTTAAATCATGTAATGCATGTTTTGAACCGTACCACAAATTTAATTTTTCGACTTCTATTTTGTTTTTGTTTTTCATTTTAAACTACTTATAATTAGATTTGTTGAATAGTACAAAACAATAGTTACAAGATAGTTACAATTATTAGTTCTCATACTTTAGAAACATAAAAATTTATTTTTATAAGTATAATTTATATTATATGGAGTATAATCAATGTATGAATAAATTAAAAGTATATTTTGCAATTCTATGCGATCAAGAATTGATAAAAAAATCATTAAAGATTGCGCTCGTTGTAGGTACTTTATTAAATATTATTAATCAAGCAGAAATATTACTGGCACTTGATTTTGTTAATATTGATTATATAAAATCACTTTTAACATATATGGTTCCATTTATGGTCTCTTCTTATACTGCAGTTAGTATGAAAATGAAATTTAAAATAGGTGATACAACACATGTAAATACAACTTTAATGTGTAAAGGTTGTAACCAAGTCATACAAGTACACAAAGATGAGATAGTTCCTGTTTGCACTAATTGCAAAGAAAAAACACAGTGGAGAATTAAATAAATGATAGAAATTACAGAAGAAGAATATAATAAAATTAAAAGCATTGAATCTGCTTATTCAAAATTACAACTACAAAATTCATTAGAAATAGCAAATGATATGACACAAAATGCAATTAATGTTAATGCAGCATCAAAACAAAGAGTCCAAGAGATTGAAAATATAAGTGCTTTAGTAAATGCCTTTATTGATAAATCTAATCTCATTGAAACAAAATCAAATGAAAACTATGAATCATCAGAAGAATCAAGTATTGAGAGTCAACATGTTATTACACTTATAACTGAGCTTTCATCTACTATTGATGAACTAGATAAAATATTTGATACCTTCACGGCTACAATTGATACCTTAACAGAAGCAAATAAAGAGATTACAGGGTTAGTTGTTGCAAATGATCATGTATCTATACAAACAAACCTATTGTCATTAAATGCAAAAGTAGAAGCTGCTCGTGCAGGTGAAGCTGGAAAAGGATTTTCAATTGTTGCAGATGAAGTCAAAAAACTAGCAGCAACTTCAAAAAGAACAACATCCGATATCGGTAAAAAAATAAAAGATATTACATTAATGACAAGTAATGCAAAAGAACAAAGTAACACATCAAATGAATTAATTGACAATGGAATCCAAATATCTAACAATGCCACTATAAAATTAACAAATCTTTTTAATATCTCAAATAAAAATAAAAATGATTCAATAGAAGTTAAAAATATTGTTTGTAATCAATTGAAAGATTCGGATATAATTAAGGAAAAAATCTCTATACTATTATCTGATACAACAAAAGCAATTGAAGGTTCATCTAATAATATTCAATTAGGTCAATCTTTAGTAATTAACTTAAAAGGAAAATAAATCATGGAACTAGCAATTGAAATACTATTGGGGATTTTTATATTTATTATTATAAATGTTATTATATATGATAAGTATATACAAAGAAAACATCAATTACTGATTAACTATCCGTTAATTGGAAGAATGAGATATTTATTAGAAGCTTTAAGAGAACCTTTTAGACAATATTTTGGGGACGAAAAGTTTTATGAATCAAAAGATAAAGTTGACTGGGTATACAAAGCAGCACATGATCAAACAGGTTATGCTTCTTTTTCACCAACTCAACCTCAGGATAATCCTAAGTTTTTAATGAAACATTCAAATAGTCCATTAAATGATAATGAAGTAAATCAAGATTTTTCTGTTACTTTTGGAGAAGATAAAGAGATACCTTATGTATCAAAAAGTATTATTGCTAGAAGTGCTATGAGTGATGGAGCTATTTCTCCTGAAGGAACAAGAGCTTTTGCTAAAGCATCTTATCAGGGTCAATTTCCAATAAATACAGGAGAAGGTAGTTTAACTACAAATTTCTTTTTTACTCACAAAGATCATAATGATGCATGTATGGATCGTGTTAAAATAGAAGGGTTAAATAGAAAGATTTTTGATAGTATTAAATTTTTTCTAAATTCATATACTGCAATTAAATATTTTAGAAAAAAACTTTTAGATCCAAAAGAATGTGAAACATATATTTTTGATAGAGAACAATATGTATTTTTCAGACCAAACTGGAAGGCACCATTAGAAAGTTTTCCAAAAAGTGTACCTGAAGATATGCCAGATATTATTTTTCAAATGAGTTCAGGACTCTATGGTGTTCGAGATGATGAAGGTAACTTTGATCCAGATAGATATCAAAAAACGATGGCTTTTTGTAAAATGACAGAAATTAAATTAGCGCAAGGGGCTAAACAAACAGGAGGTAAACTTGCAGCTGAAAAAGTAAGTGATTCAGTTGCATACTATAGAAATATTCCGGCAAATAAAGCAGTTATATCTCCAAATAGATTTCCATATGCTAGTAATACTACTGAGTTATTTGATTTTGTTGCAAACCTTCAAAAGCTTTCTAAAAAACCAGTTGGTATTAAAATCGTAATTTCTAGTCGAGAAGGTATAGAAGAATTTGCCACTGAAATGCAAAGACGAAATGAAAATAATATTCCAGGAATTCCAGATTTTATTAGTATTGATGGAGGAGATGGTGGGAGTGCAACTGCTCCATTATTTTTGATGGATAGAGTTGGTTTTCATGTAAATGATGCTGTTCATATTGCGGATAATGTTTTAAAAGAACATGGATTAAGAGATAAAATAAAAATTATTGCAGCGAGTAAAATTCTTACTCCAGATGATATTGCAGTAGTAATGGCATTGGGTGCAGATTATATTTACCTTGCACGTGGATTTATGATGAGTGCAGGATGTATTCGAGCGAGAATGTGTTCAGGTCATGGGGCACATCAATGTCCTGTTGGTCTTGCAACTCAAGATAAAAAATTAAGAGCTGCTTATTTAGTAGAAAAACATTCTAACAAAGCTGTTCATTACCATAAAAACCTATTAGCTGGAGTTAAAACTATTATGGCTGTTATGGGTATAAAAGATATTAAAGATCTAACAAAAGAACATATAACTTTTATCGATAAAAATGGATTTATATATACTAATATTGATAGATACTTAGACAAAAAAATCAACCTCTAAAACAAAGTCATCTTAAGGAAACATAGCTAATCTTAGCTATGTTTCTAACCTTTTTTACCTCCAATATCTCACTAAAACTTACCCTAAACTTTTTTGTAGTTATATACTAACATACTATTTTATAACTATATTATTTCCTCTATGTAATAAATTAAATCAATAACCTCTTTATATACGATTTGTTTATTTTCTTTTGAATACTCTCATATTAATCTATCATTTGTTTTACCAAAGTGTTATCTTTTTTGTATGGAAAGAAAGCTTTATTTTTAAAAAGGGGAATTATAATATGTGTATTTTATGAAAAGAAAAAAGAAGGAACTTAGCTGTTCCTTCTTTTCTAGTAAGTGATGTTAGTTTACCATTTAACTTCGAATTTTTTTCTAAGATATACTGCAAATGCATTTAATGAAATTAGTACTGTTAATAGTACTAAAATACCAGCTGCTGTTCTTTCTATATATGCACGTTCTGGCATACCAGCCCATGTAAAGATTTGAGCAGGCATAACTGTTGATGCTTCTAAAATAGTGCTAGGACTATCTGGAATAAAAGCAATCATACCTACAATAATCAATGGAGCAGTCTCACCCATTGCTTGAGCTAGTCCTATAATTGAACCAGTCATAATCCCTGGAAATGCAAGTGGTAAAACGTGATCTTTTACTACTTGAACTTTTGTCAAACCTAAACCATATCCAGCTTGTCTAATACTTGCAGGTACACTTCGTAAAGCTGCTCGTGAACTTACAACAATAATTGGTAAAGTCATCAAAGCAAGTGTCAATCCACCAACCAATGCAGAACTTCGAGGCATCCCAAATAAATTAATAAATATAGCTAGTCCTAACAGTCCAAATAGTATAGAAGGGATAGCCGCTAAATTATTAATATTTACCTCTAAAAATTCACTCCACTTATTTTGGGTACTAAACTCTTCAAGATAAACAGCCGTAGCAACTCCAATAGGAAAAGCAACAAGCATAGCAACACATAATGTCATAATAGTACCAATCATTGCAGACAAAATACCAGAATATTCAGGAGTTTTACTATCACCTTGTGTAAAAAATATAGTATTAAATCGTTTTTCTAATCTATCATTTTTAACTAAATCTTCAATTGTTTTAAGATCTTTACCTTTAATTTTATAATAATAATCTTTCATATACATATCAACTTGGTCATCTGCCAACATCCAAATTAATTTTGTCGTACCCATTAGTGATGCATTGTTTTGCATTTGCATTGGTATTTCTCTTAATGCTGCACGACTTACTATATTTAGATACTTTCTATCAACTGCTTTTCTATAACTTTTTGCACTTTTTTCACTATATGTTACTTCAACTTGAACAAATGTTTGTTGAATTGCCGTGCTTCCTTTTACAACCATATCACTTAAAAAAATTGTTAGAAATATCAAAGAAAAAGCTAAAGAAGTAATCGTAAAATATTTAAATAACTTTGCTTTTGCATGTCTTTTTTTCAAACTCGGATCGTAAAAGATATTATCTTTTTTACTCTTTTTTATTATTTTTGCCATTATAAACTACTCATTTTATATTTTTCTTTAAATCTCTGGATCATTCTTACTGATACTATATTTAGAATTAATGTCACTGCAAACAATGCTAAACCTAAGGCAAATGCACTTAATGTTGCAGGTGAATTAAAAGCCTGATCTCCAACTAAACTATCAACAATTCGAACAGTTACTGTTGTCATATCTTCTAAGATATTCCAAGATAAGTTTGGCCGTAAACCAGCTGCCATAACAACAATCATAGTCTCACCCAAAGCTTTTGAAATACCTAGTAAAGAAGCAGAGATGATTCCAGGAAGCGCAGAAGGTAAAACAATATCTTTTATTGTTTCCGCCTTTGTCATTCCAAGAGCTAATGATCCCTTTCTTAAACTATCAGGAACAGCAGAGATTACATCATCACTTAAAGAGGAAATTACAGGAATAATCATAATTCCCATAACAACACCAGATGCTAATGCACTGTTAAATGATGCGTTAATTCCCATTGAATTACAGACACTAACGATCCAAGGTGCAACTGTAATTGCAGCAAAAAATCCATAAACAACAGTAGGGATACCAGCTAATATTTCTAGTAAAGGCTTAAGATATGTTCTTTGTTTAGATGTTGCATATTCACTCATAAATATTGCACTTCCTAAACCAATAGGAAGTGCTACGGACATTGCGATTAAAGTGATGATAAAAGTACCAGCAAAAATTGGTAAAGCTCCAAATTTACTATCTACAGTACCTGGAGACCATTCAGTTCCAGTAAAAAAGTAGAAAAAGCTTTTTAACTTAAAAAACTCTATCGCTTCAAATAGTATAGAAAATAAAATACCAAATGTAGTTAAAATAGATATTGTGGCAGCTGCTATAAGAAAATATTTTATTATATTTTCTTGCAATTCAACACTTTTGTTTTTACTTTGAAAAGTTGACAAACGAATCCTTTTATAATTATTTTATAGGATTTTATCGTTTGTTGGTTACGAGTTGGTTACGTAGAAATTATAAGACATAAAAAGTCTATCTTATGTCTTAAAAATCGTGCCGATTTTCTTCCCCACTAAAATTTGAATTTGGTTCTTTTCTTATTTTAATATTTTCTTTTCCTGCAAATTCAATTTTTGAATTTGTTTCAACTAATTGCGTTGCAATATTATAACTTTGAACTGCAATATGTCTTACTTTATCAGTAATATTAGCATTTATTTGTGTAGATTGATCGATAGACTGTATAGAGTTATTTATTTGTCCTATACCTTTACCTTGCTCTTTTGAAGCAGATACAATATTTTCAACAAGACTAAGTGTTTGTGCAATATTATTATTAAGATTTTCATACTCCACTTTCATATTCTCAGATGATTTTTTACCCGTTTGAGTTTGTTCTTTTAACTGCATTACTAAGTCTTCAATTGTTTTAGCAGATTCTGCACTTCTTGAAGCAAGATTTCTAACCTCTTGAGCAACTACAGCAAAACCTTTTCCAGCTTCACCGGCAGTAGCCGCTTCAACTGCAGCATTTAAAGAAAGAATATTTGTTTGAAATGCAATTTGTGCAATTGCACCTATTGCCTCTTCAACAGCAATTGTTGAGATATCAATACCTTCCATTGCACTAATAGTATCATTTGATAAAAGCATACTTTTATGTGCAGATTCTTTTAAATCAGCACTATAATCTGACATTTGAACTGCTGTTTGAGTATTAGAATCTATATTCGAAGTGATCTCTTCAATTGCAGCTGCAGTTTCTTCAATTGCAACTGCTTGTTTTTGGGTTGATTCTGACAAATATGTCACTTCATCTTTTAAAGTAGAAGATTCTTGTTCGAGAACTAAACCGATTCGATAACCTTGTGCTATTTTTTCAGTAATTCCTTTTTGTAAATTATTTAAACCAACTAAAAGATTTTGTAACTCCCCTCCTCTAAATAAAGTTTCATCTACATTTTGTCTAAAATCACTATTTTCATATTCGTTTAAAATTGTAGTAACTTTTTGTAAAGAATTATCCATCTTTGAAACTGTTTGATTAATTGTTTTAGCAATATAATTTATTTTAGCATCGCTTGAAACTTCAACAACAGAATCATCAGTAAAACCATCTGAAAGCTTTTCACAAACTAGCATAATTTCACCGTAAACTTTTAAATCTTGCGTTTTCTGGGATTCTAAGTGTTGAGCAATAGATAAGATTTTATCTTCTATTTTTTTTAGTTTTTTATGTTTAAAATTTTCTGTAAATTCCAATTCATTTACATCCCCTTTAATATACTCTTCAAAATGTTCTAAAGTAGATAATATATTATCAATATCATTTTTATTTGAAAATATCATTATTCTTCCCCTATTAATTTAGCATATAATTTTATTGCATTTTCTACTTCTTTTTTTGTAGGTTTAGTTCTAATTGAAATCAATCTTACTTTACCATTTTTTTTAGTTACAGGAAATGCTGTGGCACTAACCCAATAAAAGTCTCCATTTTTACAAAAATTTTTAACTATACCTTTCCATGTTTTACCAGATTTTACTGTCGTCCATAGATCTTTAAATGCTAACTTTGGCATATCGTGATGTCTAACCATATTATGAGGTTGTCCAATAAGTTCATCTTTTGTAAATCCAGAAATTTTACAGAAATCTTCATTTACATAAGTAATTAAACCTTTTTTATTTGTTTCAGAAACAATCATAGTCGCTTTATCTAATTTAACTTCTTTTGACATATTATCTCCTTTAATTTTTTCAATTATAACAATAAAATAATTTACTACTACTTAATAATGACTCTCAATATTGAAGACAATTTTGATACCTATTTTATATACCTCATTTTTTTTGACTCTTTAATTTTATCTATTTCTACAAATATAAATCCATCTATACAGTTAGAAAAATTAGGATCTATATTAAAACCATGGAAGGTTACACCTCCATTTTCACACAAATCACTATACTGTTTATATAAAGTAGGAATACAACTATCAATTGATTTTAAACTATTTTTTAATAATTTCAAATCATCTTTATAATTTTGTTCAGGACATATTGATAATTCATCTTCATGCTCGAAATTATATTTAAACTTATTAACTTCTTTTACTATTTTGTTTTTTGGAAAAAAATAATGTGAATAAAACCCTACAATTAAGTCCTGTCCTATCAAAGGTAAAGAGCTACTTAAACTAACTGGACCATACATATATTTAATATTTGGATGATTTTTTAAATAGGCACCAATACCAAACCATAAATAATCAAGTGCTCTTGTTCCCCAATATTTTGGTTGAACAAAACTTCTACCTAGTTCAATCGAATTTTCCATATAAGGGATAAAATTCTTTTGAAATTCAAAAAGTGTGTTTGAATAAAACCCCTCAAATCCATATTTTTCATATATCTTTTTTGAATTTCCAATTCGATATGCCCCTACAATCTCCAAATCTTCTTCATCCCATAAAACTATATGCTGATAGTATTTGTCATATTTATCGGTGTCTCTTTTTTTATTCACACCTTCATTTACTTTTCTAAAACTAATCTCTCGTAATCTACCAATTTCATTTAAAATTAAAGAATCAGGAATATAACTATACAAATATATTATTTTTCCATCATTCGTTTTTCCTAAAATTTCCGACTTTTTTAATTCTTTTTTTATAAGCTGAATATTGTCACTATGTGCAATAGCATTTTGTGTTTGTAGAAATGTTTTTTTTCCTTTTTTTTAAATTATATAAATGTTTTTTATAAAGATTGAGTAACTTAGATTGATCAATATTCTTTGGAATAATATCTTCATTAGAAATTATTTTTCCTATTTTTATATTTACATTTTTATCTTTTTGTTTAAACATCTCATCACTTAATAATATCGTTGAAAATGTTTTATTTAAAATGGAAAGAGTATAAAAAAGTTTAGAGTTTTTTGCATCAACTAAGATCGGAAGAATAGGACTATTTGTTTTCTTTGCAAATTTTAAAAAGCCTTTTTTCCATAATCCATCTTTAACCCCAGTTGGTGAGATACGACTTACTTCACCAGCTGGAAACATTACAACTACTTCTTCTGATTCAAGAGCTTTATATACTTCTTTTATTGCATTTTTAGACTGTTTTGTCTTAAAGTTATCCACTTTTATAAATAAAGAATTCATTGATTCAAGGTCAGCTAAAAAATCATTTGCTACTATTTTGACATCTTTTCTTACTTTACTAATCAATTTTAATAAACATAAGGCATCTAATGCACCTAAAGGATGATTTGATACAATGACAACACGTCCAGAAGAGGGAATATTTTCAATATCATTACTGGAATAAGAAAAGTCAAATTTAAAATAATCCAATACTGCTTCAACAAAATCAAATCCTTCTAAATGTTTATTATTTTCAAGAAACTGGTTAATAGTATCTTCATGCACTATTTTTTGAGCTATTTTAAATAATGATTTTTTAATCATTGGTGATTTACTACTAAGTGTGGGGAATTTTTTTGTTATCTCTTTTTCAATATTTATCATAAAATGATTATAAATCATAAAAGTGACCGTTTAGTTACAAGATGAAGCTATCTCGTAACTCTATTTATTAATTGTTTATTTTAATAAGTTCTTTTATCGTTTCTTCTTTTAACTCTGCTGGTATATCAATACTATCAGTGATAGCTTTTGAAATTATATTAATTCTTTCTTCTCTTGATAATTCAGGCGTCGCTGCTATTATAGCTTTTGTGTGTAATTTTAATTGTTCAAAAAGTTCTTCATTTAGTTTCATATCTATTCCTATTTTCTTTAATTTTATCACAAAGTTAAAAAGCTGTCAAATAAATCTTATGATTTTTTCCATTTAAATGTTTTAAATTTTAGTTTTTTTCCAAAACTTTTCACTCTATTTATATCTTTCATATTTAAACTAATATCCATATGTCCTATATCTTGTTCTTTATCTGTACTTATATTGACATTATCAGCTTTTTCAAGACTAAGTCGTTGAGATTGAAAAATACTTCTATGACCAGTAATTAAGAAAGCTACTACAACACTTAGTCCTGCATAATTAGCCATATGTACTCCAAAAAGTTCTACAGCCATAATAATTGAAGCAATTGGTGTATTTGTAGCTCCTGCTAACACACTAACAAATCCAAGTGCAGCAAATAAAGCTATATGATCACCTCCCATAAGATGTCCAAAAGCAACCCCACTTGTAGTACCAACAAAAAATATAGGTGTTATTACACCACCACTTCCTCCTGCACCTAAAGTTAAAGAGGTAAAAAAAGTTTTTAATATAAAATCATACCATGATATATTATCTGCAGCATGTAGACTTGGATCTAAAGCATCACTAATTGTTGAAAGTCCCAAACCTAAATATTTTTCTGATATAAAATAAGATATAACTACCATAATTAAACCAGCTACACCTGCAATTTGATATTTATTATATGGTAATTTTTTAATCTTTTTTTCTAAAGTAGTAACAACAGTAATAAAAAAAATCGCTATTAATCCAAAGAAAATTCCCGCTAATACTGACTGTGAGATTAAGTTAATATCCAATTGAAATGATCTATAAAAATTAATATCATAATATTTATACTCTACACCAAAAAATTGTGCCGTTGTAAATGCAGTAAATCCTGCGATAAAAGAAGGGAGTAATACATCATACATAATAAGTCCAACAATTAAAACTTCAATACCAAATATAGCTCCTGCAATTGGTGTGCCAAATATTGATGCAAAACCAGCACTGATACCACAAATTACTAGTTTTTTTCTATCTTTAGCAGAAAATTTCAACAATGTAGCAAAAAATGAAGCCGCTCCAGCTCCTATTTGTGCCCCTGGTCCCTCTTTACCAACAGAACCACCAGAAAAAATTGTTAATACTGTTGCAGTTAACTTTACAGGAATAACTTTAACATCTATTTGTCCATCTCTTTTATGCACTGCCTCAATGACTTTTTCTGTTCCATGTCCTGTCGCATTTTTATCAAATGTATGTATTACCCAAACAGTCAATATTAATCCAATAGGTAGTATAAAATAATAGGGAAAGGGGAATACACTTTGCATTTTTTCAGCTTCATGCAGAGTACTTAAAAAAATAGACATTAAATAACCTATTATCATCCCCACAATTGACGATAAGATAAGCCATTTAAAAACACTAAAAAATATAATTGTTTCTTCTGTTATATGTTTTTTCATATGAAGTACTTTTTAATAAAATAATGTCCTAATAACTAAAATGAAAATCACTTCTAATAAGAACATCTTGTGTAGAACAATTGTATCTAAATAATAATATGTCATAGGTAATATTTAATGAGAAAGTAGAGACTTTTTTGAAGATTTTTAGTAAAATTAGAAGTAATCTAAAAGTTACTTCTAGTTTTAAGTATTTGAGCTTTAGTTAAAAAGACTTTTTGTTAATTTTTCAGTATCTACAGATTCTTTTGCTTTTTCCATGTCAACACTTTTTGTTACATCATCTAATGTCGCATCAGTACCTTTATTATATACTTTTAATGCTTCTTCAGTTTTTACAGAATCCATTGCCTTTTCTTTATCTATAGAATTGAAAGCTGCCGTATAATCTACTGCATTTAACGATAAAGTACAAATAGCTATTAATAATAATTCTTTCATATTAAATCCTTTTATTTTTGAAAATTGTATCTAAATAATTGTTATGATGAGATAAGTTTAACTATCAAAGTAAAAACTTCCTGATTAGATTTTTATTATATAGCCTGAACCTTTTACTGTTTCGAAAAGATCCTTACTCAAATACTTACGAATATTTTTTATATACGTTCTAATTGTAGCAATGGATGGTTCTTTTTCATATCCCCATACATTAATTATTAGTTCATTTATACCTATGATTCTATTTTTATTTAGTAAAAAATATTTTAAGATACCTGATTCTTTTTTAGATAAATAAGTAGTTTCTCATATTTGTCACTTTGCATATACTCATTTACAATTATTTGACCTCTTGAATTTTTTGCAACATCTAATTCTTCAGTAATTTTTGTAGCTTCAACACCACCTGTAAATATAAGAAAAGAATTATATATTTTAGTTCCATTAGATAAATAAGCATACCCATCTTCACATTTTTGAAGTTTTGTATTTGTGAGAACATTTATCCCCAATGATTTTAATCGTGCATGAGAAATATCTATGAGCTGTGGAGTAAGACCTGGTAAAATTGTATCTGAACTACTCACCAATGTTATTTTTAGATTATCACATGAAAAACTTCCTCTTTGAAAAAATTTTTTAGAGTTATATGCCATTTCTGCCGCTATTTCTACTCCTGATAAACCAGCACCTACCACAATAATATGTGTATCATCACATTGTTTTAATTCATTTTGAATTTTATTAAAAAGTTGGTTTTCAAAACTTTGCTTAAAAAACATAGCCCAGTTAAGTTTTTTAATATCATGTGCATTATTTAGTCCTGGAACACTTGCAGGGAAGAATGTTCTTGTTCCAGATGCCATAATTAGATAATCAAACTCTACAATCTCTTTTTCTTCCGTAAATATTTTTTTTGATTCTTGATCAATTTTTTTAACATTTAAATTTTTATATTCTAGATAATTGTGTTTAAATCCTAAACATAAAGTTGTTAGGTCTATTGTAACATCAGCAATATTTGATTTATTAGCAATGAGATCGTAAACTTCTGGTTGAAGATTATGGAAGGTACATTTATCTATTAATGTTATTTTTAAATTTTTGTTTTTAACTAACTCTCTTAGAGCATATATACCTGCATATCCACCACCTATTATTACAACTTTTGCCATGAAAACTTTATCCTTTTATTAAATGATAGAGTTATGATTACTCTGTCATTTATATTTCTTAAAATTGTAAGGATATTACTCCAAAAATATAGCATGGATATAGCGAATAAAAGAAGTTTTATTTATTTTTTCTTTTATTATGTTCTTCTCCCCAAAAATAAAGTTGTTTTAAAATTGGTTTGAGTGTTTCTCCATATTGGGTAAGTGAATATTCAACTTTTGGAGGTACAACTGGATAAACCTCCCTATGCACGATTTCATCAATTTCAAGTTCTCTTAATTTTTGAATGAGCATTTTTTGAGTTATTCCAAAAATAGATTTTTGTAATTCATTAAATCTTTTCTTTTCATTTCTAAGATACCACAATATAAGTATCTTCCATTTCCCATCTATTGCTTCCATTGCTACTTCTATATTACATTTAATTCTATCTTTTTTTTCATCTTTTGGCATTGTATAATCCTATAGTATCTTTTTAGTAAGTACTTATACTTTTAGTTAGTTCTTGACATTATAACTACTTTGTATTAAACTAACAGATATATAAAGAAAGGATATCAACATGACAAATAAGGCATTTATAGTAAATAAAACAGACGAAGGTAAGTTTATCTCAGGAATAGATGAAATTAAAATACCAACTATTGGAGAAAATGAAGTATTGATTAAAGTATCATATTCAAGTTTAAATTTCAAAGATGCATTGAGTTCAGTTGGAAATCCTGGAGTTACAAGAAATTTCCCTCATGTAACAGGTATTGATGTAGCAGGTGTGATCCAAGCAAGTAATGCATCAGACTTTAAAAAAGGAGATGAAGTTTTAGTTACTGGTTATGATATGGGCATGAACAGTGATGGGGGACATCAATCATTTGTAAAAGTTCCTGCTTCATGGGTAGTTAAAAAGCCATTTGAGATTACAGATAAAGAGATTATGACTTATGGAACAGCCGGTTTAACCGCTGGTTTAAGTGTAAATGAATTACTTAACAATGGTGTTACTCCAGAATCTGGTGAAATACTTGTAACAGGAGCTACAGGGGGAGTAGGATCTATTACTGTGTCTATCTTAAGTAAATTAGGATTTGATATAGTTGCTATAAGTGGTAAAGAAGATAAAATACCATTTTTAAAAGAGCTTGGTGCAAAAGAGGTGATCTTAAGAAAAGACTTTGATGTAGAAAATAAAAAACCAATGAATAGAGAAAGATTTGCAGGTGTAATTGACACTGTAGGTGGAAATATTCTAGCTGAAGCATTAAAAGTATTAAAATATGATGGTGTTGCTACTTGTTGTGGATTGACTTCTTCGTTTGAGTTAAACACAAATGTATTTCCTTTTATTTTAAGAGGTGCTAGACTTATTGGAATTGATTCTGTTGAGTGCAAAATAGAGAAAAAAATTGCAGTATGGAACAAACTTGCAAATGAATTTAGTATAGATTCACTAACTGAAATTACAAATGAGATTACATTAGAAGATTTACCCGAAGCATACAAGGCATTACTTGATGGTAAGGCAGTTGGTAGATATGTTGTGAAGATTTAAAATAAAGAGAGATGAATAATCTCCCTTTATATTAGAATGAGTATGTAAGTTTTGTTCTTAATGCTGTTTTATCAGTATCATTTGTTTCGTAGTCCATCATTGAATAATCAAGTGAAGCACCTAAGTTTTTTGTAAACTTATATGATAAATTTAAAGTAGTTTCATCTAAGTCATTTACCACATTATCAAAAGTGGTATAGGCGATTTTTGCTTTAACACCGGCAAAATTGTAGCCTATTGCAACTCTAGCAGCATCTGTTCCTGCTTTAAATGCATCACCACCAGCAGTTTCAGTTGTAGTTGTGTAGTTTGCAAATGCGGCACTACCTACTCCATGATTAACATTATTATCACCTGTTGTACCACTTGTAGATGTATATCCAAGGAATAAATCAATACCTTTGATGTTCATACCAGCTTTTATACCATATAAAGAGTTGTCTTTGTTTGCTGAATCATCTGTATCTGTATCAAAGTATTGTATTCCAATAAATGGTTTTAGATCACTAGGCATTTTATATACTGCATCTACATATAACAAATTTGCAGTTTCATCATAATCTGCATATTGAAAGCGTGCAGTTAAATTATCAATTGATGTATTTTTAATATAAACAGTAGCAACACCTGAACCAGTTCCCAATTTATTAAAACTTCCAACATCTCCAGTTCCATCTGTTCTTCCTGCAAACTTTGTAACATTACCAGCTACAATTGTAGTATCAGGAAGATCTGTATTTACTAGTAAATAAGCCTCAAATGATTGTTTAATCATTCTTGAACCAGAACCTGCTAGTAATGGTGTTGAAATATATTGTCTACCACCTTTAAATGTTGTATTTGCATATGTATATTGTAAATATGACTCAGATAATACTGAACCAGATGCATCCATAGTAGCAGAAAAAGTTTTTGTTGCACCATCATCATCTATAGTACCCACATGAGAAGTTTGAAATGTAGCACCAAATACTAAACCATTGTATGAATCAGTTACATAGTTTATTGAACCACCATTTACCCAAATTGAGCTATCTTTATCTGCTGTGTTTGCATCTGTAGATTTTGCAAAATAAAATGATTTAACTGAACCTTTAACTTTACCATTTTGAAATGCTTCTGCAATACTATCTGCTGCCAATGAACTTGTACTTAACCCTGCAACAGCTGCTGCTGCAATTAAACTTAATTTAACAATTTTTTTCATTTTTTTTCCTTAAATAATAAATTAATATAGATTTACTATATCAATTTAATTTGGTTTATAAAAACACTGAGAAACTATAACTCATCAAGATGTAGTAAACATGTAATTCTTTATATTTAA
>JAONGR010000021.1 GCA_028375605.1 Arcobacteraceae bacterium | reverse complement strand
TTATAGTTAATTTAAAAAGATATGTCAAGTCTTTTTTAGACAAATTTCAAAATTTAATTTTAAAGCTGTTTTTGCAGCTTGTATTTGTATCTGTTTTCTATCTCCTTTGAAGTGATAAACCTGTATTTTCTTTATTCCATTTTTTGATATAACACCTATTGCAACGGTGCCTACAGGTTTATTTACTGATCCACCCTCTGGACCTGCTATGCCACTAACTGCCATTGCAAAATCAGAATCAAATTTTTTAATAACACCTTCTAGCATCTCTTCAACAACTTCAAAACTTACTACACCAAATGTAACCATCGTATTTTTTTTTACCTGAAGTTCTTGTTCTTTGATTTCGTTGCAGTATGTAACTATAGAACCTTTAAAAATTGATGATGAGCCAGAAATTTCTGTAATCATACTTGAGATTAATCCTCCTGTGCAACTTTCCGCTGTAGTTACTGTATGGTTATTTTCTTTTAAGATATTTTGAAAATTAATCATATCCTCTGTACTAAAAATGTCATCATACATTACAATCCTTTTGTTATATAAGTTTAAATCATATTTAGATATACTCTACCTTAATTTAGATTATAGGACAATTATTAATATGGCTACAGATACTACAGAACAAATAGATTATAAAAGTACATTACAACTTCCAAAAACGAGTTTTCCAATGAGAGGAAGCTTGCCTCATAACGAACCAAAGCAGTATAAACTTTGGGATGATGAAAAAGTTTATGATAAGATGAAAGCTAATAGAAAAGGTGCTGAGAGTTTTACATTACATGACGGACCTCCTTATGCTAATGGGAACATTCATATTGGACATGCACTAAACAAAGTACTTAAAGATATTATTATTAAATATCACTATTTTGATGGAAAATCTGTACGATTTACTCCAGGTTGGGATTGTCATGGTTTACCAATTGAACAAAAAGTTGAAGAAAAAATTGGTGGAAAAAAGAAAAAAGAGTTACCAAAAAGTAAATTGAGACAATTATGTCGTGATCATGCCACTAAATTTGTAGATATTCAAAGAGAAGAGTTTAAAGCTTTAGGTATTATTGCTGATTGGGAAAAACCATATTTAACTATGGATTTTAAATTTGAAGCAAATATTTATAGAGAATTAATTGCCATTTCTAAAAAAGGTCTTTTAATTCAAAGATCTAAGCCTGTATATTGGTCATGGGCAGCTCAAACAGCTCTTGCTGAAGCAGAGGTAGAATATGAAGATAAAGTGTCTCCTTCTGTGTTTGTTGCGTTTAAATTACAAGAGTTAGATGCGAGTGTTATTATCTGGACAACAACACCTTGGACTTTACCTGCAAATACAGGTATTTCTCTGAATGGAGAAGAAGAGTATGTTTTAACTACGGATGGTTTTGTAGTAGCTAAAAAACTTCATGCTAGTTTAGTTGCTGATGAAGTTATCAAAGGTGATATAGTAAAAAATATTGATCCTAACATTTTAGAAAATACTTGCGCAATAAATCCTATAAACGGTAGAGAATCTAAAATTGTTCTTGGTGATCATGTAATGATGGATGCTGGTACAGGTGCTGTTCATACTGCTCCTGGGCATGGTGAAGATGATTATAAAATTGGTTTAAAGTATGGACTAGATGTTCTTATGCCAGTAGGTGCAAATGGAGCTTATGATAATACAATAGTAAGAGAAAAATTACTTCCTAATCCTGAAGAATTTTTAAATATGAATGTATTTAAAGCAAATGAACCAATCATGGAACTTTTAGGCGATGCATTATTAAAAAGAGTTGATATCACTCACTCATATCCACATTGTTGGAGAACACATAAGCCAGTTATTTTTAGAGCAACTAAACAATGGTTTATCTCTATGGATGCACCTTATGGAGAGAGTGGAAAAACATTAAGAGAGAATGCACTTGATGCAATAGAAGAAGTGAAGTTTTACCCTGAACATGGAAAAAATAGATTAAAAACTATGATCGAAGGTAGACCTGATTGGTGTATCTCACGACAAAGAGATTGGGGAGTGCCTATTGCATTCTTTAGAAATAAACTTACTGATGAAATCATTTATGATGAGCAAGTATTAAATTATGTTGCTATGATTTTTGAAATGAAAGGTGCTGATGCTTGGTATGATATGGAGATTAAAGATTTATTATATCCTGGAAGTGGACTAAATCCTGACGATTTAGAAAAAACTATGGATATTTTAGATGTATGGTTTGATTCTGGTTCAACTCAGAATGCTGTATTAAGAAGTAGAAATTATGATGCTGGAACTTATCCTGCGGATATGTATCTTGAAGGTTCTGATCAACATAGAGGTTGGTTCCAATCATCATTATTAACATCACTTGCTTCTTCAGAAGTAGCACCTTATAAATCTATTCTTACTCATGGTTTTACTGTTGATGCTAAGGGTGAAAAGATGTCAAAATCTAAAGGTAATGTAATGGCACCTGATAAGGTGTTAAAACAATACGGTGGAGAGATTTTAAGAATGTGGGTTGCTATGAGTGATTATCAATCAGATTTAAAAATTTCTGATGGTATCTTAAAACAAATGGCAGAACAATATAGAAAAATTAGAAATACAGGTAAAATTTTACTTGGTAATGTTCATGAATTAGAAGAGATTGTACCTTTAGATAAAATGTCGACATCTGACTTATGGATTTTAGATAAAGCACAAAAAGTATTTTTAGATGTTGATCAATCATTTAAATCAAATGATTACTCTCGAGGGTTAAATAAACTAAATCACTTCTTGGTTGCAGAGTTGTCAAATATTTATATTGATATTTGTAAAGATAAGATGTATTGTGATGGAAAAAATTCTGATACAAGAGTTGCATCTCAAAGTGCTATGGCGATGATTGCTAAAGCATTTTTAACAACACTTGCCCCAATTTTAACATATACTATGGATGAGTTAGTTCAATATGCACCAGCAGTTATAACTGGTGGTAAAACTAGTATTTTTGATATTGAGAAATATGTATTACCAGAAATTGAATTAAATCTTAACGAAGAACATTTATTAAATGCTAAAAGTAAATTTGCAGAAATAAAAGATAAACTGAATAAAGAAAAGGTAATCAAATCTACACTAGAGCTTGTTGTTTATACAGACAGTGAAGAGATTTTAGCGCTTGATTCTACGATTGCTGAAGATTGGTTTGTTGTATCAAGAATAGTTACTACTAAAGAGGAAAATTCTTTAGGAAGTTTTGAAGTTGATGGAAAAACATTTGAAATCTATAATGCAAGTGAGCATAAATGTCCAAGATGTTGGAAGTTTGTATCAGCAACAGAAGATACTTTATGTCAAAGATGTGATGAAGTAGTAAATTAATGAGTGAAGCGGTTACTTTAACTTTTATATTTCAAACAATAGGGGCAATTTTAGGATTAACTGGATTGGCTATATTATTAATAAAATATAAGACAAAAAAAATTAAGGGAAATTAATATGAGTATGCCTTTTACAGATGAAGATTTACAAGTACCTGTATCTAATATTATTAGAGTAAAAATTGCACCAATGCTAGCTAAAGATGGAGGTGCGATTGAGTTGTTAGAGATTAAAAATTCAAAAGTATATGTACAACTACAAGGGGCTTGTGTCGGTTGTGCAGCCAGTGGAAGTACATTGAAATTTGTTGTTGAAAAAGAATTAAAAGCAGCGATACATCCTGAATTAGAAATAATAAATGTACCTGAAGGTATGGAAAAAGAAATACTTAATGGATAAAGAGTTCGACTTATTAGATCAAGCTCATTCTTACTTTACTGCTAAATATTATGATAAGGCATTATTTTTATATTCTCAAGTTGTTTCACTCGAACCTGAAAATGTAGAATATAAACTTTACTGTTTATTTTGTGATTTGGGATTTGACAATGATGAAAAAGCACAAACTCTTTTTGATTATTTTATTGTTGCTAAAGATGAAAATTTAGAAACTGCAATAAAATATGTTGAAGATGTAATTAATGCTTACGATGGTGATAATGTTAAAATGCTCGATTTATTAAAAGATATTTCAGAAACTAATGTTGAGTCTTTGAATGCAATAGAATATAATGATTTTATGGAACTAGTTCAAAGTAGAGGTTCGTTTAAAGAAGCGTATCAAGACATAATGTTTAGTACAAAAGTAGCAATCACAACAAAAGATGATTTATTAGATTTTATTGATAAACTTATTGAGAATAATTTTGATAAAACTGCATATAGTTATTTAGATGGTTTTAATGAATTTTTCTCTTATGATGATGCATTAACAGAATTATATGAAAGATTAGGAAAAAAGAAAATTGATAGTAAATCATAATAATACCTTATTTACGAATGATTCTAGCGAGGCAAGTAGTAAAACAACTTTTATAGTTTCTAAACAGAATGAAAAATATGTAGAAAAAGCAAAGGGAAATGGCTGTATAGATTTTATAGATGATATAGATTTAAAAAACCATTTTGATTTTAGCTCGATAAAAGTTATTGGTATTACGGGTACAAATGGTAAAACGACTACAGCAGCTGCAATATATTCTATTCTTTTAGATTTAGGATATAAAGTTGCTTTACAGGGAACAAGAGGCTTTTTTATAAATGAAAAGAGAGTGGAAGAATACTCTTTAACTACTCCTATTCAATTAGGAAACTTTGCCCATATTCAAGAAGCTATTGATAACCAATGCACATTTTTTATAATGGAAGTAAGTTCTCATGCTATTGAACAAAAAAGAATTGAAGGTTTAGACTTTTTTCTTAAAATACATACAAATATAACACAAGATCATCTTGATTATCATAATACAATTGAAGAGTATATTGATGTGAAAAATAGTTTTTTTCAATGTGATGGAATGAAACTTATTAATAAAGATGATAAGAACATTAAATTTAAAATGAAAAATGCTTATGCTTATGGAGCAGAAAATCCTGCTACATTTAAAGTAACTGCTTATAGTTTAAAAAATGGTATTCATGTAGCTTTACAACATTTTGATAATATTGTTAATTTTTCTTCTTCTATGATGGGTTATTTTAATGTTTATAATTTAACAGCAGCAGTATCCGCTATTTCCTTAATTACAAAAGAACCTCTTCAAAAAATTTGTGATAAAGTAGAAAATTTTGGTGGAGTATCTGGTAGAATGGAAATAGTTAGTAGAAAACCATTAGTTATTGTTGATTTTGCTCATACACCTGACGGAATGGAAAAAGTCTATAACAGTTTTTCATCTTATGATATTATTTCTGTATTTGGAGCAGGTGGAGATAGGGATAGAAGTAAACGTTCAATAATGGGACGAATTGCTGAGCATTATAGTAAAGAATTAATTGTTACATCTGATAATCCACGATTTGAAGATCCTGATATGATTTGTAATGAAATACTATCCGGTTGTAAAGATCAAGATAATATTATTGTTGAGATTAATAGAAAAACTGCAATTAGTAAATCAATAGAAATTTCAAAAAAGTTTGAGAATCCAATAATATTAATTTTAGGTAAAGGGGATGAAGAATATCAAATTGTTTATGATAAAAAATTTCCTTTTAATGATAAAAATATTGTTCAAGAATTAGTCCTTTAAAGTCTATTATTTCTATATTGGCTCACTCTGATGAAGAATTATTTTTAGGTTCTTTTAAGAAATATGAGATAAAATTCTGTTAATTATAGCTATAATATTGAATAAAAAATTTGGTAGTAATCCAACTCATGAGTATATTATTCCAGAAAAATTCTGGGATGAATCTCAATCTCTAAATAAATAGGAAAAGCAATGATATTTGATATGTTATATAGTAAAATACATAGAGCAACAGTTACTGATGCAAACCTTAATTACGTAGGTTCAATTACAATAGATGAAGATCTTTTAGATGCGTCTAGTTTACGCGTGGGACAAAAAGTTGAAATAGTAAATGTTAATAACGGTGAAAGATTTTCTACATATGTTATTAAAGGTGATCGAGGTTCAAAAGATATGTGCCTTAATGGTGCAGCTGCAAGAAAAGTGGAAATAGGTGATAAGATTATTGTTATTGCTTATGCTTCATATTCTGAAGAAGAATTAGAATCATATAATCCAATTGTAGTACATGTTGATGACAATAATGATATTTATGAAATTACAAACGAACTTATAGGAAGTGATAAATAATGTTTGAAGGTATAGATTTAAGTAAAATCAATCTCAATGAGATGATGGGTCAAGTGCAAGAGATGGCTGAAAAAGCTAAAGAAGATGGTAAAAATAAAACTTTTACCTCTAAAGTAGGTGGAGGAATGATTGAGTTATCAATTAATGGTAATTCTGAAGTAATTGACTTACAAATAGAAGATTCTCTACTTGAAGATAAGGATTCCTTACAAATTTTACTTATTAGTGCTATGAATGATGTAATCAAACAAAGTGATGAGGCTAAAAAAGCAAGTGCCATGAATATGATGGGTGGAGTGAATCCATTTGCAAAGTAATCAATTATTAGAAACATTTGAAAATTATCTAAACACAAACTTAGCTATATCAAATAGCTTTCATCCTATTTTTCAAGATGCTTTAATCGAGATGCTAGATGCAGGTGGAAAAAGATTTCGACCAATGTTACTACTTACTATAGTAAATGCTATTGAGCCTTTATTAGTAAAAAGTGCACTACCTGTTTCTTTAGGTTTAGAATACTTACATACTTACTCTTTAATTCACGATGACTTACCTGCAATGGATAATGCTGATTTAAGAAGAGGACATCCAACTTTACATAAAACATATGATGAAGTGACAGCTATACTTGTTGGTGATGCTTTAAATACGCATAGTTTTAATTTAATTGCAAATGCCCCTTTACACAATGATGTAAAGATTGAACTTATTAAAATTTTAAGTAGTGATGGCGGAATTGAGGGAATGATTATTGGTCAGGCTATTGATTGTTACTTTGAAAACGAAAAGTTAGAGTTAAATCAATTGGAATTTTTGCATATTCATAAAACTGCTAAACTAATTGCTGCAAGTTTAAAAATGGGTGCTGTAATTGCTGGTCTTTCTTTAGAAGTACAAGATAAGTTATACCAGTTTGGTATAGATATCGGTTTATTATTTCAGATTCAAGATGATATTATCGATGAAACAGCGACAGAAGAGGAAGCTGGTAAAACGACAGCTAATGATGGAGCTAAAAATTCTTTTGTAAATTTACTTGGACTTGAAGGTGCGATTAAAAGTGCAGATGAGTTATCTCTAAAATGTGAAAATGACCTAAAAGTATTTGATAAAAATATTCAAGAAAATTTAAATACTCTTTTATCTAAGTATTTAAATCGTCATAAAAAGTAAAAGAGGAGATTAAACCTCTTTTTCCCAAAGTGTACTAGTTGCACTATCCATAAGAGATATGTTCATATCTTTTAATTCATCTCTTATTTTATCACTTAATTCAAAGTCTTTTTCTTTTTTAGCATTTTTTCTATCTTCGATTAGTTTTTCAATTTTTTCTTTTTCTTCTTTAGAAATTCCAAATTGAAAATACGTGTATGCATCTTTTGCACCAACTCCTAAAATAGAATTTATAAACTCGATCGAAGCTATGATCTCTTTTTTGAGATTTTTATTTTTTGGTTCTTTATCAAATGCATCATTTGATGATGATATATACTCATCTATACTTGCTAACGCTTTTGATGTATTCATATCATCATTTAAAGCACTAAATAAAGCACTAGATAACTCTTTATTTGCTTTTCCATGACTTTGTAAACCATAAAGTCTTTTTTTAAGTCTATAGAGCTTGTCAAGTCTTTTTTTACTTCCTTTTAAATCATCTTCACTAAATGAAAAATCTGCACGATAATGTGCTGTCATCATGTAAAATCTGATAACTTCCCCATCATATTGATTTAATGCATCTTTTAAGAAAAAACTATTTCCTAAAGATTTTGACATTTTTTCACCATTGATATTTACAAAACCATTATGCATCCAGTATTTTGATAACTCTTGAGAAGTACAACATCTAGTTTGCGAAGCTTCATTTTCATGATGAGGAAAAAGTAAATCTGCTCCACCACCATGTATATCAATTGCATATGGTAAATCGTGATTTGATAAATGAGCATCAATCATTGCACTACACTCTATATGCCATCCTGGTCGTCCATAACCAAAATTAGAATCAAAACCTACTTCATCTTTTTCAAAAAATTTCCACATAGCAAAATCTTTTTGATCTCTTTTATCATTATTTACTTCTACTCTAGCTTGCGAATTTTCATCACTAGCACGATGTGAAATTGATCCATAATTTTCATCTGTAGATGTATCTAAATAAATACCATCTTGTAGTTTATATGCTTTATTTGAGTCTAAAAGTTTATTAATCATTGCTACCATTGCATCAATATTTTGTGTTGCATATGGCTCTAAATCATTTGGTAAGATATTTAGTTTTTCCATGTCATTTTTATAACTGTTTATATAAAAAGTAGTGATTTGATCTAGAGTTTTACCTGATTCTTTGATTTTTTTGATAATTTTATCATCTACATCAGTAAAATTTTTTGCCATTGTTACATCATAATTATTAGCTTTTAAAACTCTATGTAACAGATCAAATACTATTGAACTTCGAGCATGTCCTAGATGCGCATCATCATATACAGTAGGTCCACATACATAAACTGTAGCTTTATTTTCTATTTGAGGTACAAAAAGAACTTTTTCCTTTTGTACACTGTCATATAAATATATTGTTGGCTTTGCCATATTTCTACTTATTTAAATAATGATGCTAATTCTGATACATCTTTTGTTGGTTGTTGTTCTCCTGAATTTCCTGTAACTTCTTGGGCACCTGTTGTTGCACCTTCAAGAACATTTAATTCTATTTCGCATTTTGTCAGCATTGATGCAAGTCTAATATTTAAACCAACTTTACCAATAGCTCTTGCTTTTTGATCTTCTGCAATAGTAACTATAGCTTTATCTTTACCTTTTTCACCAGCACCTTTTTCTATTTTTACACTTTTAACGATAGCAGGGCTTAGTGCACGTGCAACAAACATTTCCAAAATAGGAGTGTATTCAATACAATCAATATTTTCTCCATTTAGTTGTTCACTTACAGCATTTATACGAACACCTTTTACTCCAACAATAGCACCAATAGGATCAATATTTGCTTCAGTTGTAGATAATGCAATTTTTGCACGACTTCCTGGAATTCTTGCACTGTTTTCAATAATTATTTTTTCATCTTTAAGTTCTGGAACTTCAAGAGCTAATAAACTTTCTAAATATTTAGGACTTGTTCTTGAAACTTCAACAATTAAACCATGTTCTTTACTTATATTTACACCTTTTACTACAGCTCTAAGTGCATCACCAACTTTAAAAGTTTCGCCTTTAATTCTATTTTTTCTTGGCAATATACCTTTTACTTCACCAATTTCGATAAAAGTATTATCATTACTATCTACTCTTGTAACAACACTACCAATTGTATCTCCTACTTGGTCATTGTATTTATTGAAGAGATTATCTTCTGTAAATCTTTGAAGTTTATACTCTAGATTTGTAAATAAGATTGTAGCTGCATTTCTACCCATAGATTCAAATTCAAGATCATAACTTAAAAAGTCACCAATTTCTAAATCTGGATCAATCTCTTTTGCTTCATCAATAGATAAAAAGTTTTCAGGATTTATTAACTTTCCTTCTACTTCATTTTCTTTTTCCCAATCATTTTGATCTTCTCTTGCTTCACCTGTTAATTTAACATCGTCATTTGCAACAACTTCAATTTTTTGTGCTAGTTTTAATTCTTTATTTTCTCTATCTATATCTGCCTCATAAATTAATGAATCATCTTGCATTTTTTGTGCTGTTTTAATAAGTGATTCTTTTAAAGCATTTTCTACATCAGATACTTTTAAACCTTTTTCATAAGCAATTGAATCTATAATATCTATAATTTTTTCCATAATTTTATTCCTATAATTTTAGTTTTTTAACAATGCAATGTGTTTGTGAGTATTTTGCTTTGTAGGGTAGTATATTATCTTAAGTTTTCTTTAATTATACTTTTACGTGTGTCTAGTTTGGAAAGTGAAGTTTAAACTCCACTCATCTCCATAAGTTTTGATTGGTGATCTGCGATAAGAGGATCGATAATTTCACTTAATAAACCATCATTCATAATTACATCTAGTCTATAAAGAGTTAGGTTGATTCTGTGATCTGAAATTCTTCCTTGAGGGTAGTTATAAGTTCTAATTCTAGCACTTCTATCTCCCGATCCTACTTGAGCTTTTCTATCTGCACCTTCTTTTGCCATTTTTTCTTGCTCTTGCATATCAAAAAGTCTTGCTTTTAAAACTTTCATAGCTTTATCTTTATTTTTATGCTGAGATTTTTGATCTTGATTTGTTACAACAAGTCCTGTAGGAAGGTGAGTGATTCTAATAGCACTATCTGTTGTATTAACTGATTGCCCACCATTTCCACTAGCTCTCATTGTATCGATTTTTAAGTCTTCTGTCCGGATTTCAATTTCAACATCATCAACTTCAGGAATAATAGCAACAGTTATAGCAGAAGTATGAACCCTACCTTGTGTTTCTGTTGCTGGAACTCTTTGAACTCGATGCACACCTGCTTCAAATTTTAGTTTACTATAAACAGATTCACCTTTAACAAGAAGAACCATCTCTTTATATCCACCAGCTTCAGATTCACTAGAGTTCATAATCTCAGTTTTCCAACCTTCATTTTCTGCAAATTTGATATATGTTCTAAACATATCTGCAACAAAAAGTCCAGCTTCATCTCCACCTGCACCTGCACGAAGTTCAATATAAATATTTTTGTCATCGTTAGGATCAGTTGGTAAAAGAAGAATTTTAATTTCCTCTTCAAGTTCTGGTTTTCTTGTCTCTAATTCTTTTAACTCTTCTTTTGCAAGTTCAGCTAAGTCCTCATCACCAAGTAGCATTTTATTATCTTCTATGTCAGATATAATTTGATTATATTCTTTAGCTGCATCAACTATTTTAGATATTTTTGATTGCTCACGAGAAAGTTCTGTCATTCTCCTAATATCACTTAATATATCAGGTGAAACTAGTAATTCATTTATCTCATTATGTCTATCTATAAAAAGTTGTAGTTTGTTTTGTAACATTAAAATACCTATTGGTGGATTTGTAGAGTTCAGAAAGATGAATCATCTAATAAAATATATTAGATGATTCAAAGGAAGTAGTGTTATATTATAAAGCGTTAACTTTAACTTGTAATCTACTTACTTTTCTTGCAGCAGTAGCTTTTTTAAGAATGTTCTTACTTACACAGTGGTGTAAATATTTGTTAGCTTCTTTCATTGCTGTTGTTGCTGTTTCTTTGTCATTTGCTTCGATAGCAACTAAAACTGATTTAGTAACGTTTTTAATTCTTGCTTTGAAGAATCTATTTCTTGCAGTTTTTACGATAGTTTGTTTTGCTCTTTTTGCAGCTGATTTATGATTTGCCATAGCTGTATATCCCTTGTGATTATAATTTTATTTGGAATGTTACTTAAGTTGTCCTTAAATTTACCTTTATTATAGTTTCCTTAAATAATATTCCTATTTGCGATTCAAGGTGAAATGTTAATTTTCAACCTTTACTTGTGTGTATATAAATTCCATTAAAGTTTGTAGGAGGCACGTCAATGTAGTGTTTACATCTTTCTATATATATATCATAAATATTTATATTGCTTTTACAATCCCAATCATTAATTTCTTTAAATATTTCTAGAGCTTTTTTAAACTCTTCTTTTTTATATAAATCGATTGCTTGATGATATAATTTTAATTCTTCTAATAGCTTTTCTTTACTTTCATAAAAAAGTGTTTCGGATGTGTTATTATCATAATTATGAATTTGCCAAATTTCTAAGGGCTCTTTTTTCCCTTTTACTGTAACAAGGTCTAAAAAACGATAAATATATTTACCTTTTAATAATTTTTTTGTATATCCTGAGATGTTTAGCTTTGAATTGTAATATTTACATAAAGATTCCAATCGTGCTCCTACATTAATGGGGTCTCCAATAACAGTGTAATCTGATCTTTGAGATGAACCCATCTCCCCAACAATTGCTATTCCACTATTGATACCAATACCTATATCGACAATTGGAAGTGAGTTTTCTTCTGATAATTTTACTATATTTTTAAACTCAGGAATATTTTTTAGTTCATTATTTAGTTTTTTAAGGTGATGTAATTGTCTAAGACTTGCTATTACTGCTTTATCTGGATGATTAGGTACATCTAATGGGGCGTTCCAATATGCCATAATAGCATCACCTATGTATTTATCTACTGTTCCTTTTTCCTCGATAATGATTTTAGTCATAGGCTCCATGATTTTGTTCATAAATTTTATAAGTGATTTTGGATTTCCCATCGCTTCTGATATATTTGTGAAGTTTCTTACATCTGAAAAAAAGACGGTTATCTCTTTTTCTGCACCATCTAAAGTATTTGAATCTGGGTTTTTTAATATATCTTCCATAACATCAGCACTTACTTTACTCGCAAATTTACCTTTAATCATATCTTTTTGTTTTGATTCAAGAAGATATTTTACAGCTAAAATACCAATAAATGATAATATCATGGCAAATACAGGAAATATTGAATTTATAATAATATATTGCTCAAATAGTAAATAATAGTTAAGGTACAGTATTCCAAAAAAAGATAAGGAATATACTGCTAAAAGCATTTGCCAAGACAGAAGATAAAATACCATTGTAACTATAAATACAATCAAAATAATTGCAAGGATATCAGCTATCTCAATCCAAGGTGGTTTTGTAAGCATATCATCATGTAAAAGATTATCAATTAAATTTGCATGTACTTCCACCCCCGCAATTACACTATCCATTGGTGTAGATCTAAGATCCATTAATCCATAAGCAGATGTACCTATTAAGACGAATTTTCCTTGTAAATCGTTTGGACTTATATTATTGTTGTAAACATCAACAGCTGAAATATATTTATAACTTTTAAATGGTCCTCTAAAATTAAGATAGAGTCTCCCAAAACGATCTGCATTAATTGGTTTTTGCTTTAATTGAATCGTTTCAATACCGTTTAAATCATATTGTAAAATCACTTTTTTAGAATTTGTAGCTATACGATACATCTCAAATGCAAGAGATGGATAAGCTTGGTCTTGGTATTTTATAATTAAAGGTACACTTCTAATGATTCCTGTTTCATCTGGAATATTATTCATATATCCACTAGAATATCCATTTTTTTGTATTATTTCTAGGTTTGTAAGAACCCCTTTTGCTGCTGGTAGAAATTCTCTTTTAGGTTTATTCTTTTCTATAAATATTGCAGGTACTTGTGGTGCATCATTGGTATTATTGGTATTAAAATCAAATACATAACCAAGAATTGTAGGAGTATTTGCTACAGTATTAGAAAGTATAGAATCATAATCTGGTAAACTTTTTCCCTCTAGTCCCCATTTTTTAGCAAATTTTGCAGGTGATGTTTTATCTGCCTCTGCAAATACAATATCCAGACCAATTATTCCTGCTTGATTATTTGTCAAATTAGTTAAAACTTGAGCAAATTTATCTCTTTCCCAAGGCCATTGACCTAATTCTTTTATACTTCGTTCATCTATATCGATAATAATAACATCATCACTAGCTTTTTCAGGTCCTCTAAATTTAAAATAAAAGTCTCTTACTCTATTATCAAGTGATTGAAAATGTGAAGGTAAAAAAAGATAGGCACTTGATAAAACTAATGAAAGAAGTATAAATAATGGAATAAGGATTTTATACTTTTGATTCATCTTATTTTAGTGTTTGCGTTGAAGTTACGTTAAATGTTCCATTGGTATTTAAATCACCAGTTATAGTAAAAGTTCCTGTTGCATTGTTACCTGTATCTCCGTTAAAGGTACCACTAGCTTTACCCGGATTTTCTTGACCATGTAGACTGCTTGTCTGATTTACGCCAAAATTGACTCCTGAAATACTAGAATCACTATTAAATATAATATTTTTGTGTGAAGAATCTGTTAACGTTAATTTCACCTTATCTGTTCCAAAATTTACCTTTAACTCTGCGTCACCAGATGATGCTAAAACTTCATTTTCTATTGTATGTTCATGTGTATAAGTACCATTATATTTTGCATTACTCATATTATATCCTGCTATAATACTTGATAAATCTGAATCTAATATACTTGTATCTGAACCTGAATCATTGATATTATTATTTAGTTGCTCTGAATCTAATGTACTTGTATCTGAACCTGAATCATTGATATTATTATTTAGTTGCTCTGAATCTAATGTACTTGTATCTGAACCTGAATCATTGATATTACTATTTATTTGCGCTGAATCGACAAGGATATTTGAAATATCTCTTATAAGAATATTATCAAATTCTTCTGTAGTTGTGTCTATTTGTGTACCATTTAAGAGAGCAGTATTTTTTTCACTAGATTTTGTCAATCCTGCTTTAGCAAATTTAGATTTTAATAACTTTAAGTCTTTTGGTAGGAATTTTTTTATCTCTGAACCTCCATTAGGTTGAATAGATATAAAATAACCTTGTCTGACTATATTTAGTGTTCCATCAATAGTGGCAGTTATTGCGCCAAAGGTACAATATACTTCAGTTACGTCATTGTCTCCTACTGCAATGCTAAAGTTAGTACCTCTTATCCCCATAGTTGCTGTTTTTGCAGTTACAGTAAATTTTTCAGGAGCAATTTTACCTATATTACCTGTAATAGCACGCATTGTACCCTTTAACATGGAAAATTTAGCAACAGGTTCTTTTTTATCTTCATATAAATATTCGTTAACAGAAAATTTAGAATTTTTTCCTATTGTAATGATAGTTTCATCAGAAAAAATAAGCTGAATCTTTGCTTTTTTACCTGTGATGATAGTATCTTTTTCCTGTAAGGTGATGCCCAGTGTTATAGGTACTTTTATAGTATCTCTTTGTATAAATGCTTCACCATTTATAGCAGTTACTGTTGCAACATCTTTAGCCAATAAACTAAATGATAAAGATAATATTAGTAAGATAATTTTTGTAAAATTTTTCATAACCAAACTCCTAAAATGTTTTGTTTAATCCGATTGTTAATGTACTTTTTTCGTAACTAAATCTATCCTGATTTGAACCGACTCTTGTATATGAACCTTTGAGATGAATATTTAGAGTTTTCATAATATTTGCTTTTATAGTAGCAGCAATTGTTCTTCCTTCATCGATTCTTTGTGAAGCAAAAATACTACTATAGTTTTTATAGTATCTTTTTCTGTATTGGGCATAGAATTCCGTTCCATAAGTAGCATTAAATTGTTTAGCATAATTTATATCTGCTTTGTACTCATTATAGTCTACATCAACTCTTTCTCCTTGCTCCTTACGTTCTGCTATTCCTGTAATATTTCCTTGAATATATGAACGTGGAGAAAGTATTTTTTGTAAAGCATATGATACTTCATAATGTTTAGCATTTAAATCTTCATGAATTTTTTGTTTAAAATCTTTTTTTTGAAGTTTTAAATGAGAAATACTTTTTAGAGTATTTGAGTGTGAGTATTCTAGTTTAGGGACTATTCCCAAAGTACGAAGGTACTGTTTATTTGCAATTCTCAACATTGCTAAATCAAGACCTAGTTCAGTTAAATATTTAGTTTCCTTATAAATTACACTTGGAGTATAACCTACATACTGTACATCATAATCATTCATGTTTTTATAGTCTTTAGAAAATAGAGTTAGCTTATTTTTAACAGCAAATCCATTTTTACTCCCAATATCATAAATATTTATAATATTTGTAAAAGCTTGAATTGCATTGTCTGATTCTTCATCAATACCTGCAAGACTACCTGTACTTATATTATAATTATCATCTAAAGTACCGTAATTAACATTTGAATCATATACCCAGTCGAGATTTACAGTTGCATATGTAAATGACTTTTGTTGTACTTTTTTAACTTTAGAAAAATATAGCTCAATATTAGTTCTTAAGTTTTCTGGAATATTAGGATTTTCAAGAACTTCTTGAAAAGCAAGTTCAGAGTCTTCATACATTTTAAGCATGAAATATGTTCGCGCTAATTCGAGCTTATTTCTAATACTTGTAGGGTCTAACATTTCAACTCTTTCAAAAGCGGCAAGAGCTGTTTCATAATTTCCTGTTTCGTATGCTGAACGACCAAGTGCAAAGTTAATTTTAATATCAGAAAGGTTTTTCAAATAGTCTTTCTTTAAAAGAAAATATGCTATCTTAAAATCATTTTTTTCATAGGCAGACATAGCATTTTTAGTTGATGTATTAGTGTCTAATGCTAAAACATATATTGGAAAAATCAATATAAATATTAGAATTTTTTTCATTGTAATATCCTTGTCTGTAATATTAAATAATACTTAAATAATAATTAAGATAAGTTAAAGGATGAAAGTTTCATTATCAACCAATAATTTGCTATAATGAAGGTAATATATATAATATATTTACGGAGGAGATTATGGTAGGTATTAGAATTTTAGGAGCACAAGGTAGTAGAGCAGAAAAAGCAAATACTACGTGTATTCAAGTAACGAAAAATACTTTAATTGATGCTGGTAATATTATTCAAGGACTTGGAGAAGATGCTCGTTATATAGATAATATATTTTTATCTCATTCACATTTAGATCATATTATTGATAGTGCTTTTTTAATAGATAATTTCTTTGCTCAAAGAACAAAACCTTTGAAAATACATGCATTACCTGAAACATTGGAGACATTAAAAAAACATTTTTTTAATTGGGAAATATGGCCTGATTTTAGTATGATTAATTTAATAAATACTAATACACCTTCTCTTAAGTATATTCCTATTGAATTTAATAAAGAATATAAAATAGAGGAAAACATAATTCTTACGCCTATTAAAGCTGTACATACCGTTCCAACTTGTGGATATATAATAAAATCAGATGAAGGTTCTATTGTTTTTTCTGGTGATACTTTTAAAAATAAGGACTTGTGGAAAATTATAAATAAAAATAATGATATAAAAGCTGTAATGGTTGATGTCTCATTTCCAAATGAACAATCTCAATTAGCACAAGATAGTAAGCATCTTACCGCCAAATTTTTACAAGAAGATATGTTTGCTTTAAAAAGAGGTGGTGTTTTTATATATGTGAATCATTTAAAACCATTTTATAAAAATGAGATTATTTCTGAACTTAAAGAAATAGGAGTAGATGAAACAAGTATTTTAAATGATGGGGAGATTATTTCTTTTGAATCTGGAAAAATAATAAAAAAGAAAAATTCTGATGAAGAAAAAATCAATAAATTAACGAGAATTGGTGCTGCTTTATCAGCAGAAAAGGATATTAATGAATTGTTAGAAATGATTCTTGAAGAAGCAAAATCATTAACTCAATCTGATGCTGGTACTTTATATTTGTTAGAGAAAGATAAATTACATTTTACAGTTGTTCAAACAGATACATTAAATTTGAAAATGGGAGGAACCCATAGTGAAATTAACTGGCCAGCATTGCCTCTTTATTTAGAAGATGGTGTTCCCAATTATCAAATGGTAGCAGCGATGTGTGCTTTAGAAAATAAGGTGATAAATATACTAGATGTGTATAGAGATAAAGATTTTTCATTTGATGGAACTAAAAGTTTTGATCAATCAACAGGATATAAATCGAAATCTATGTTAGTTATACCATTAACTGATCATGAAAACACTGTTATTGGAGTTCTTCAACTTTTAAATAAACAGAATTTATTAACAAAAGAACTTGAGACTTTTTTACTTGAGGATGAGAATATTACTTTATCACTTGCTTCCCAAGCTGCTGTAGCTATTTCCAATGTAAAGCTTATTGCTGGTTTAGAAGATTTATTAGAATCATTTTTAAAAAGTATTATTTATGCAATGGGTAAAAAATCAAAACACACGGCTGGACATATAAAAAGAATGGTAGCACTTAGTGCGATGATTGCTAAGAAAGTTCATGCCGATACAAGTACATATAAAGAAAAAAGTTATACTACTGAAGAAATTAAAGAAATAAATATTGCTGCATTAATGCATGATATTGGTAAATTAGCTACACCTGAACAAATTATTGACAAAGGTCAAAAGCTTGAAACTCTTTTTAACAGAATAGAGCTAATTGAGACTCGAATAAAACTGATAAAGACTGCTTTAGAATTATCTTTTCTAAAAAAAGATATTTCTGAAGAATATTATAAAAATGAG
>JAONGR010000020.1 GCA_028375605.1 Arcobacteraceae bacterium | reverse complement strand
TTAATAACAACTATGATAAATCAATAAGTATGAATACAAATACTCTTGCATGGAACCTTGATAACGAACTAAACTATAAAGAAAAAACCTTATCTATAGATGAAGATAAAAAAACATCTATTTTGGAACTTAACAAAAATTCAAAACTATCAATAAAACCTTCTCTTAAATCTGTGGAAATATTTGTATTAGATGGTACATATACAAATGAATTTGGTGATTTTAAAAAAGGAACCTATCTCAATCTTCCTGAAGAACGACAAGACAAAGTGAGTTGTCAAACAAGCTGTAAGATTTTTAGAAAAGAAAACTATAGAGCACATTATGAAAAAGTAATTATAGACACGACGAAATCAGACTGGTTAGAAGGCCATGGAAATCTAAAAGTTATCCCTTTAGTTGATAATACTGCTTTAGTATATTGGCCTAAAAATGAAGTTTTTATAGAACACAAACATTGGGGTGGTGAAGAAATATTTGTACTACAAGGTACATTTATCGATGAGTATAGTGAGTTCGAAAAAGACACTTGGATAAGAAATCATCACTTAAGTGTACATCACCCTTTTGTAAAAGAAGAAACGGTAATTTTTGTTAAAACTGGGCATATTTAAGATAACTTCTATAGAATATATTTAGCAAGAATATAAAATCAAAAGGTGTGATATTAAATGAGTGATCTAAAAGCAAAAGAGATAACACAAGACCAGCTTATTAGAGTTTTAAAAGCATCGAAAGAATCAAGTAGTAGTTTAAGGTTTGGTTTTATCTTGGGAGCAGGAGCTTCCATAAACTCTAAAATACCTTCTGGTTCTTTTTTTGCTAAAAAATGGCATAAAGAGATAAGTGAGGATTTATCAGAAAAACTACTTAAAGAGTGGGAAAAAACTATTCCTGATTTTGATAAAGATAATTTAGCTCAATCATATACTAAAATATTTGCCAAACGATTTGAAGTCGACTATCAAGCTGGATATGAAGAATTACAAAGAGAAATGGATAATGCAGAACCAAGTATCGGATACTCTTTTTTAGCTCAAGTTTTAGATGAAACACCAAATAAGTTTATCATCACAACAAACTTTGATACAATGGTCGAAGATGCACTTTTTGGACTTAAAAAATCTAAACCATTAGTTTTAGGACATGAGCTTTTAAGTAAATATATAAATCCTGTTTCTCCATCTCGTCCAACTATTGTGAAAATTCATAGAGATTTTTTATTTGACCCATATAATGATGATAAACATATTAAAGAACTGGATAAACAATGGGAAGAATCTTTAACACCAGTATTAAATGAAAATGCGATGATAGTTATAGGATATGGTGGAAATGATGATAGTTTAATGAACTATTTAAAAGAGATCAAAAATAGAAAACCAATTTATTGGTGCTATAGAGGAGATAAGAATAATCTTTCTTCTAAAATCAAAGATGTTTTAACAGAAAAAGATTTTATTATTCAAATCAAAGGTTTCGATAAATTAATGCTAACTATCAATGATAAACTAGGATTTGAAAATATTATTGATGTAGATAACATCTCAAATAGTCCTATTGTAAAAAATGCTTTAGACTATGCCAATAAATATGAAAAACAACTAGAAGATTTAACTAAAGAAGTCTTAGATAAAGAAGAACAAACAGCCATCAAAAAACTACTTCCTCATTGGTGGGAATACCAACTATTAGTAAATGAAGAAAAAGATGACAACAAAAAAGAAAAAATATACAAAGATGGATTAAAGGTTCTTTCAAACAGTCATGAACTTATGGGTAACTATGCAAATTTATTACAAAAATTAAATAGAGATGATGAAGCTGAAATTTATTATAAAAAAGCTTTAGAACTTGATCCTGATAATGTAAACAATAATGGAAACTATGCAAATTTATTACAAATATTAAATAGAGATAATGAATCTGAAACTTATTATAAAAAAGCTTTAGAACTTGATCCTAATCGTGCAAACAATAATGGGAACTATGCAAGTTTATTAGATAAATTAAATAAAGATAATGAAGCTGAAATTTATTATAAAAAAGCTTTAGAACTTGATCCTGATAATACAAACAATAATGGAAACTATGCAAATTTATTACGAAAATTAAATAGAGATAATGAATCTGAAACTTATTATAAAAAAGCTTTAAAAATTAATCCTAATAATCCCCATCTTAATGGAAACTATACTCAATTTTTACTCATTCAATCGAAAAAAGATGAAACAGAACAATACATTGAAAAAGCATTTAGTAACATAACAAATGATAATGATTTATTAATTGAACTTTGGTTTTATCGATTTGCTCATTATTCAGAATACTTTGAAAAAGCCAAAAAAGAACTAAATAACCTACTTAAAAATAGTTACAAATCTATTGGTTGGGATTTCAGTAGAAATATTGCACAAGCTAAAAAAGAAGGTCATCCTGATATAAAACTATTAGAAGAATATGCAGATAAGATAACTAAAATATAGTTTCTTATCTAATCATATAAGTTTCATTTTGTATCTTACATATCAATATATCTTGATATGTAATTATTTTGTAACCTTTACTTTGTTATAATACAAAAATTAAATAATTTGGTGGCAGTATATGGATATATTTTTAAAAACAATCGGCTCTATAAATGATGAAACACGTTTAAAAATTTTACGATTTATTTCTTTAAATGGTGAAGTATGTGTTTGTGATATAGAAGATTCATTTAAAATGATTCAGTCTCGTATTTCACGACATTTAAAAATCTTAAAAGATGGTGGTTTTTTAAAAGTAAGCAGACGTGGACGATGGGCTTATTATAGTATACGAACACCCCTTGATAAGTTTCGTTTAAATGTTTTAGAAGAGATAAGTTATTTAGATTTACAAATACCAACACTACCCAAATTAAAAAAAGAAGGATGCAAAATGGCAGAAAATGAAAAAAAAGTATTGATTATGTGTACAGGAAACTCGTGTAGAAGTATCATAGGAGAAGCTCTTATAAACACACATTTAGAAGGGGTAAAAGCATATAGTTGTGGTATGAAACCAACAGGAAAAGTAAATCCAAATGCAAAAAAAATATTAGAACAAAATGAGGCTTGGGATAATAACTATTTTTCAAAACATCTTAATGATGTTATAGATATTGATTTTGATTTAGTTGTAACTGTATGTGGAAATGCAGATCAAGCTTGTCCATCTTTTCCTAAACCTGTTAAAAGAATCCATGTTGGGTTTGAAGATCCAGATGGTCACGGTTTTGAAGCATTTGAAGAAACTTATGCACTTATCAAAGATGAATTATTAACTCAAGTTCGAGAGAATCTAAAGTAATAGTATATGATAGTAGCATCTAGTATATTTCTTATCACCCTACTTTTTGTAATTTGGCAACCAAAAGGTTTACAAATAGGTACTACAGCCATTATTGGGGCTGTTGTAGCGTATCTTTTTGGTGTGGTAAATTATGAAGACCTCTTTACTGTTTTTGATATTGTTTGGGATGCAACATTTGCTTTTATAGGGATCATCATCTTATCTTTAGTTTTAGATTCTATTGGTTTTTTTGAGTGGTGTGCCCTAAAGATGGCAAAATTTTCAAATGGAGATGGGGTAAAAATGTTTGTTTACTCTATTCTTTTAGGTGCTTTAGTATCTGCACTTTTTGCTAATGATGGAGCCGCATTGATTTTGACTCCAATTTTACTAGCAAAAATGAGAATTTTAAAACTCAATATGAAAACAATTTTAGCATTTTTATTAGCTGGTGGATTTATCTCTGATAGTGCTTCGTTGCCTTTTGTATTTTCAAACCTTACAAACATTGTAACTGCTAACTATTTTGATATAGGTTTTGGAGAATATTTACTCAATATGTATTTACCTTTTATAGTAAGTGTAATAGTAACTATTGTAGTTTTACTTTTAGTTCTAAAAAAAGACATACCTAAAAAAGTAGATATTGACTTACTTAAAGATGCTGACTCTGTTTTAAAAAACAAAACTTTATTTTATTTTTCTTGGGTATTTTTAGCTTTACTTTTAGTAGGATATTTTGTAGGTGATGCTTATGATATACCTATTTCTGTATTTGCTTTAGGTGGAGGTTTGTTATTTTTACTTATTGCTACATTAGCAAAAACAGTTGAGCCAGTTCAAATTATTAAAAATGCCCCTTGGCAAGTTGTATGGTTTTCATTAGGGCTTTATATTGTAGTGTATGGTTTAAAAAATGCTGGACTAACAGAGTATTTAACAACAGTATTAGAATCTTTAAATACTCAAGGAGATTTCATAGCTGTTATTGGTACAGGGTTTATGTCTGCATTTTTAAGTGCATTTATGAATAATATGCCTACAATTATGGTGATGGATATAGCACTAAAAGATATAGGAAATAGTGCAATGATTTATGCAAATATCATTGGATGTAATCTTGGACCTAAAATGACACCATTTGGTAGTTTAGCGACACTTTTATGGTTACATACTTTAAATCAAAAAGGTGTAAAAATAGGCTTTTGGCAGTACAGTAAATTTGGACTTATTGTCACTCCTCCTATTTTATTTTTAGTATTATTAGCACTATTATAAAGGGCAAAAAACTATAGTAATCTCTACTATATAAAATCAGATTAATCAAATTATTTTAGTATAGACTTAAAAGAAATTGCTATAATAATTTGATATAAAATTTAAAATAAAGCACCTCATGAATAAACAAATCTTAGAACAATTTCACTCATATATTAAAACAGATGGTTTTCATAAGACATTTTTAAAGAATGTAACATTATTTAAAACAACTACCCAGATCCCTAGAGAACCATTGATATATGATTTATGTTTAATTTTAGTTTTACAAGGTGAAAAAATCGCCTACTTAGGAGATCAATCTTTTAAATACGACAATAAAAACTATTTGGTTGTACCCACAACTTTACCCTTTGAATGTGAAACCTATGGAACAACAAAAGAGGAACCTTTTATCTGTATACTTATTACAATAGATAAAAAAATAATGTATGAACTACTCAATTCTTTAACAATAGACAAAAAAGAAATAAAATGTGACCTTGGATTATTCGCAGATAGTGTAAATGAAGATATTGAAGAAATTACATTAAGATTATTAAAAATACTTCACTCTGAAAAAGACTCTGAGATTTTAGGTAATTCAATCATAAGAGAACTGTTTTATACAATACTAAAAGGAGAAAACTCATCTTTTTTACATAAAATGTTTCTACAAAATAATCATGAAGCTAAGATAGCAAGAGTTTTAAAAAATATTCACGATAATTATAATGATAAACTCGATATTGCAAGTTTAGCCCAAGAAGAAGAGATGAGTGTATCTTCTTTTCATACTCACTTTAAAAAAATAACCTCATATACTCCATTACAATATATAAAAAATATTCGACTCAATAAAGCAAAAGATTTTTTAATAAATCAAAACTATAACGTTACAGATACTGCATTTAGTGTTGGTTATGTAAGTATTTCACAATTTTCAAATGATTTTAAAAACTATTTTGGTTACCCACCCAAAGAAGCAAAACAGTCTTTACAGAAGTTTACTTTAAAATAATACTTTACTATTTAGTTTTTCTAAATCTTCATTTGTATCTATATCAAAAGAGTGTATATCTTCTAACTCTATAGCTAGATGTTCATTATTTTCAATAATCTTTTTAGCACCTTTATCCCCAGATAATGATAAAAGTAAATTAAAATATTTTTTAGGAAATATAGCTGGAACTGAGAGTTTTGTATTATATAAAGAGCAAATTATTTTAGCATTATTTACGGAGTTTTCTACTAGTTTTTCAAAATGTTTTTTGGGAATAAAAGGTTGATCACATAACATAATTAATACTTTATCATACAAAAAAAGTTTTTCTATCCCTATTCGTATTGAACTAGATAGACCAGTTTTATATTCATTATTTATGATTGTATTTACTTTCAAATCTTTTATTTTTTCTACACATTCATCTTTTGATGCTCCTAGAACTACAAATACATTTGACGATACATCAAGTGCTTTTTCACACGCATTTTCTAAAAGTGTTTGATTTTCGTACAATACTAGTTGTTTTGCTTGCCCTAGCCTACTTGAACTTCCAGCGGCTAAAATAAGAACAGCAAAACTATTAAATTTTTCCATTTTTCCTAGCTTCTATTTGTGAACAAATTGAAAGAGCAATAGACTGATGATAGATACCACCAATATCTAGTCCAACAGGTGTGAATACTCTTTTATCTTCTTCTAAAGAAAACTGCTTGATCTTTTTTTTCATATTTCTTTTATTGCCCAAAATTCCTATATACTCAACATTTGATTTTACTAATGATTCTAAATATTTATCATCTGTTTTTGATGAATGACTAAGAATAACAGAAGCATTGTAAGATGATAAATCTATGGATAAAATATCTTTTAACTCTTCTAAATGTATAACTTCATCAGCTTCTATAACAGTATGTTCTATTATTTTCAAATCAATTACTGTTGTTCTCCAACCCATGAAATTTGCCATAGAAATAAGAGAACTCACATGATCGCCTGATCCAAATATCAACAAAGAATAAGGAGTTTGAATAGTCTGATAAAACTTATTATCTTCAAGTTTTGTACTATATTTGCTGTTAACAATCTCAAAAGTATCATTTATAGTAGATCGAACCAAAGTTTTTCCATAGTTTTCCATAGCAGAACCTAAAGCACCATAATTATCTGTATAAAAAAAAGCTTGTATTAAATATTTACTCACTCCATGTCCTGAGTTTTTCTCTTTTGGTATATTCTCAAACAAAATAGTTTCTTTTGTTGCTAAAGCTTTTTGTGCTAAATGAAACATTTTTTCCTGTAACCAAGGACTTCCTAAAACACCAACGTATTCAAAACTTGAATTAATAAGTAACATATTACCATTTTTTGCATATGTAGAACCAAGTGTATCAACTACACTGATTCCTACTATATCTAAAGTGTGTTTTTTACTTTTATTTATAAAATTAAGATATTCCTTGTTTACAAACACTTCTTATACTTGCTTAATGGGAAAGTTTGTATAAACTTTACCTGTAACATCAAATAATGCATTTGCAACTGCAGCAAAAATTGGAGGAACTCCTGGCTCACCTATTCCCCCTATTTTGTCTCCTGAATTTACAATACTCACTTCAATATCTGGGGCATCTTTAAGTCTTGTTACTTCATAGTCATAAAAATTATTTTGTACTGTAGCACCATTTTCGATTGTTACTTCACTATATTTTGTTGCTGCTAGTCCAAAGTTAATACCACTTATCATTTGATTTTCTACATTTAAAGGATTAAAAGCAAAACCACAATCAACAGAACACCATACTTTTTCTACTTTGTAATCATTATCTGTAATTCTCACTTTTGCAATTTGAGCAACAATACTTCCAAATGATGGCACAAATGATACTCCATATCCTACATTTTTTTCTTTTTTTCTTTTTTCCCAATTTGAAAGTTTTTTAATATCATCTAAAAGATTTATATGCCGTTTATTAGTTAACATCTTTTTTCTATATTCTATTGGATCTACTCCTGCTTTTGAAGCAGCAACTTCAATCAACCCTTCAATCATCGGTGCTGATTGAGTATGTCCTACTGATCGCCACCATAAAACAGAAATCGGAGATTTGGGAGAATGTGCTTGTAAATTATGAGACTCTATACTATATGGATGATTTGATAAACCTTCCCATTGAGCCCAGTCTACATTATTTTTTTCCAAGAATTCAAAAGGTGTATTTTTTACAAGATTTTGTCCTACTACTGTAGCCTCAAATGCTGTAATATTTCCTTTTTCATCTAAAGCTAATTTGGCTTTATTTTTATACTTAGGTCTGTAATTACCCATTTTTATATCATCTTCTCTTGTCCATAATGTCATCACAGGCCAAGATTCCCCTTTTGCTGTATGAACAGCATCTAAAATATAGTCAACATTTGCAGTTGCTCTTCTACCAAAACCACCACCAAGAAATGTATTTGTATAAATTACTTGCTCAGGTTTTAATCCTAAAACATTTGCACATGTATCTCTATAAACAGATTGAATTTGTCCACCTGTAGAGATAAAAGCTTCATCTTTTTTGTCATGTACTACACAATTTAATGGTTCCATAGGAGCATGGGCTAAAAATGGAAAATTATATTCTGCTTCTATTACTTCACTTGCATTTTTAAAAGCTTTTTTTGTATCTCCATCTTTTCTCATAACATTACCATCAAGTTTTGTTAATTTTTCATATTCTTCATCTAAAGATTTTGTGTTTACATTTTTAAATGAACCTTCATCCCATACTATTGTTACATCAAAAATAGCCTCTTTTGCAATCCACCAATGAGTAGCAATAATAGCTATACCACTAGGTATCTCTTTTACTTTTAAAACACCCTTTTTCTTCAACGCTATAGATGCATCAAAGCTTTTAACTTTTGCACCAAATATACTAGGATGAATAATAGCAGCATACTTCATATCAGGAACACGAACATCAATACCAAAAGTAGCTTCACCTTTTATCTTAGCCCATGCTTCTTTTTCATTTCTTTTTAAAGGTTGTCCTAGTACTGTAGATTTATTTAAAGGTTTTATAGTTGGATTTTTAGGAACATCGATTGAACTTAAATCTTTTACTAGTTCTCCATATTTAAAAACATCTTTTGTTTTTGTATTAATAACAGTAGCTTCGTTTGTTTTAGTATTAAACTGTCTTACTTGCCATCTTTTAGCAGCCGCTTCTTTTAGCATGATATTTAAAGCTGCCCCTGTTTTTCTAAGAGTTTCATGTTTTGTAGAAACGGAACTAGAACCTCCTGTTAACATTAAAGGTACCCAAGCATGATAATAAATTTCATTTACCTCAGCTTCTGCTATTATAATATCTTTCCAGTTAACATCTAACTCTTCAGCTATACACATAGCCAATGTAGTGTGGGCACCTTGTCCCATCTCTGCTTGTCCTATATAAAAAGTTATTGTGTTATCTTCTTCAATTTTCACAAATGCATTTGGAACTAAAGCTTTAGACTCAGCTTTTATATCTTGAGCTCTTGTTTTAACTGGTAGATGCATAGCAAAAATAAAAGCACTTGTTGCTAATGCACTAGATTTTATAAAATTTCTTCTTGATTTTTCCATCTATTAAGCCTTTTTCATTTCTTTATTTGTTGCAATTTTAATAGCTGTTTTAATTTTATTATAAGTACCACATCTACAAATATTTCCATTCATAGAAAATACAATTTGTTCATCACTTGGTTTAGGTGTTTTTTTGATAAGTGCCAAAGCATTCATTAATTGTCCAGGCTGACAGTATCCACATTGTGCAACATCTTCTTCAATCCACGCATTTTGTAATTTCTCTAAATCTTTATCATCTTTTTTTGCAATAGTAAAAACAGATTTATTTTTTACTAAAGAAAGAGGTGTTGAACAGGCTCTTATAGCTTCATTATCAAGCATAACTGTACAGGCTCCACATTGTGAAACACCACAACCAAATTTTGTATTCGTTAAATTTAATTCATCTCTTAACACCCATAATAATGGAGTGTTTTCATCAATATCTACAGTATACTCTATATCATCTACTTTAAATTTTATCATTTTTTTTCCTTGAAAAGTCTAATATTAGTATAACAATTTTAAAAAAATAATTCATGCTAATATCTATAAAAAATATATTAGATACTACAAATAATAAATCTTTTGAAATATTTATTATTTATACTCATTACAATAAGCTCAAATTTGATAAAATAAAATTTAAATGAAGGAAATATATGTGGCAAGAAACGGTTGATTATCTTACAGTTGAAATTTGGGGATTGAGTGGAGCAGTAAATGATGCTGTAAATTTTTTCATCTATGATACTATCAAAATATGGTTTTTACTGATTACAATAATATTTGTAGTTTCATACCTTAGAACTCATTTTAATACTGAATATGTAAGAGCCTACTTACAAGGAAAATCTGAATTTACAGGCAATGTACTAGCAGCCTTATTTGGGGTGATTACACCTTTTTGTAGCTGTAGTGCGATACCTTTATTTTTAGGTTTTATTCAAGCTCGTATCCCTTTAGGAGTTACCTTTTCTTTTCTCATATCTAGTCCTATGAATAACGAAATTGCAATTGCACTTTTATTTGGTTTATTTGGATGGAAAGTAACTGCTATTTATATAGGTTTTGGTTTACTTGTGGCTATTATTGGTGGTTATGTTATCGGAAAAATGAATATGCAAAAAGAGATTTTATTAGATGTTACACCTATGGAGGGTGAGCTAGACGATGTAAAAATCACACTAACCTTTAAACAAAGAGTGAAAGAAGCATGGGATTATACAGCAGATATATTCAAAAAAATATGGTTTTATGTTCTTATTGGTGTAGGTATTGGAGCATTTATTCATGGATATGTACCAGCTGATTTAATAGCATCTTATGCAGGAGCTGATAATCCATTTGCAGTTTTAATTGCAGTTGTAGCAGGTATACCTATGTACTCAAATGCAGCAGGAGTTATGCCACTTGTAGAGGTACTTACAGCAAAAGGGATGCTTTTAGGAACTGCTTTAGCATTTATGATGGCAGTGACTGCTCTTAGTTTACCTGAAGCTATGATTTTAAAAAGAATCATATCAGTAAAACTAATCGCTTTATTTTTTGGAATAGTAGGTTTTGGTATTATATGTATAGGTTATTTATTTAATTTTATATTATAAGGCAAAACATGGAAACTCTTATACTTTATTCTACCAACTTTTTTGAACTTTTAAATGCTATGGCTATTTATATCTTAGTTGGTATTATTTTTGCAGGTGTTTTAAAGCAAATCATTCCCGATGATTTTGTATCTAAGCATCTAGGAGAAGGGAACTTTTCTTCTGTTTTAAAAGCTTCTCTTTTAGGTATCCCTATGCCGTTATGTTCTTGTAGTGTGATCCCTTTTGCAAACTCTTTAAAGAAAGAGGGAGCAAGTAAAGGAGCTGTTCAGAGTTTTCTTATCTCGACACCTATTACAGGAGCTGATTCTATCATCGCTACGTATGCTTTTTTTGGCTGGGTATTTACTATTTATAGAGTTGTATCTTCTTTAATTATCGCTATTATTGCAGGAGTTTTGCAAAATATGGTTGACAATAAATTTAAAAAAGAAAAAGGTCAAACCAAAGTTGAGTCAAGCTGTTGTTGTGAAAGTTCATGTTCATCCGTAAATAAAGATAACGAAACAATAAAAAAGTCTTTTAGTATCAAAGAAGTGTTTGATTATGCTTTTAATACTATCTTTAAAGACTTTGCAAAACCACTTTTATTTGGACTATTATTAGGTGCTGTGTTTACAACATTTTTACCAAAAGAGTATGCAAATATGGTATTCGAAAATCAATTTTTATCGTATGGTTTGATTTTACTTATTTCTATTCCATTATATGTTTGTGCTACGGCATCTCTTCCTATTGCAGCTGCTTTAATGCTCAGTGGATTAAGTGGGGGAGCAGCATTTATATTTTTAAGTGCGGGACCTGCTACAAACAGTGTAACTATGAGTGTGATTTATAAAAGTTTAGGGAAAAGTGCTTTAGTGATTTATCTTGGTACTATTGCAATATTAAGTTTAGTTTTTGGATATCTATTTGATACTTATTTTCCTACTTTAGATATCCTAAATTTTGTAAATCATAAAGAAGAAACAAGTATTTTAAATATTATTTCATCAGTATTTATGTTGTGTTTAATGGCTTATTATTTTATAAAACCTATTTTAGAGAAAAAATAAATTTACTAACAACTTGAAAGACCTAATTACTAAAACCCTCCATAGGTCTCTCCACCATATATCCAACGCCACGAATATTTACAATAAAATCTTCTTTTAAAACTTTTTTCACTCTATTTACTTCTGCTCTTATTGTTGCATTATCAATAAAATCATCATTCCAAACATAATCTCTAAACATATCATAATTACAAACTAAACTTCTATTATTTGTAAGTAGTTCTATAATTTCAAGTTGTCTTTTCGTAATCACTTGTGGTTCATTATTAAAATACAAAGTCATACTCTCACAGTCAAAACTATATGATTTAGAAAGTCTCTTATGTTTCATGCGAACATGTGTTGTTTTTAATATTTTATCAATCCTTAGACTTAATTCTTTTAAGTGAAAAGGTTTTTTTAGATAATCGTGACAACCTATATTAAATGCTCTTGTGATATCTTCAATATCTATTAATGCTGATATAAAAATAGTAGGTACCATTTTCTTTTGTTTATCTAAAGTTTCTAAAATAGTTAATCCATCAATATGAGGAACATTAATATCAAAAATCAAAAGATCAAATTTTTCTTTTTCTAATATTTCCATACATTCATTACCATCTCTAACTTCTCTTAATGCATGTCCACAAGAAATAAGATATTGAGTAATCGTTTCATTTAACATAATATCATCTTCTAAAAGTAATATTTTCATATTTGTCCTTTAAATATAAATTCAAATGAAGTCTCATCACTTGTCGAGTTAACATCAATTGTAACATTTTCTTCTGAACATATTCTTTTCACTAAATTTAAACCTAATCCAAATCCGTCTTGAGATAATTCTTCTCGATAATACTCTTCAAATATTTTTTCAGGTTCTTGTATCATTGTAGAATGACTCGATATTAAAAAACTATACCCTTCTGTCATCTTTGTTAATTTAATACAAATCTCTTCATTTTCATAACTATACTTAATAGCATTTGTTAGTGTATTATCAATAATTCTTTGCAGTTTTGACTCATTAAAGGAGATAAACATCTCTTCTTTTGAAACAGCAAATACAAACTGAGTTTTTGCTTTGTGTGCAACTTGTGAGAAAAAATCTACACGACTTCTTACATAATCTCTTAAGTCTATTTTATGTTTAGGATATTCAATTTGATTCTTTTTTACTAAATAACTTAAATCATCATAAATAGAACAAAGATTTTTTAGGGCTACCTCTATATTTGTAACATATTTATTTTTCCCATTTTCCATTTCATATAATTCAATATTACCCATGATTACTGATAATGGTGTATTTGTTTCATGCACTGCGTGTTTTAAAAACTGCTTTTGTGATGCAAGAAGATTATGAGAATAATTTTTTTCATTTTCAACAACAATTGATTGTTCTTGATAATCTTTTGTACTTTTTTGAATTAAATGTGTAAGTGATTTTAGTGTTTTAACAAAAGATGTCTCTTTTTCACCTTTTTGATACTCTTGTGCATTAAATTTAGCAACACTATTTCCCTCTACTTGCTCACTTAATGCTACTATTGTTAAAGTCTGATTTAAAAGTTCATTATGACCATTGGAGTGAAAAAACTCGGCATAAGAGAAAAAACCAGCAGTGGGAGCTACATCCGCAAAAGGTTTCGTTTCTACACCTATAAGCTCTCCCATATATCTTCTTCTTGCCATACAAGAATAGATAAAAAATGTCTCGATTGGGTAATGAATTAATTTATCAAATGAACGTAAAGAATTACCAGTGATAGCTTCAGCATCTCCAAAACTCAACCGTACAATATCACCTTTTCGTAAGTTTCCAGCACAACTCAACGTACCATCTTTATGTTCCATTAAAACAGCCCTTGCTGTTGATATTCCACTTCTTTTAACGATAAGAGGAAATTCAGCTTGGGTTACATTTTCTCCTAAATATTTTTTATAAAAAGCAGATGGATTCATCCCACTAATTGAATATATTCTATTCCCTTCAACTTTATCTATAGTATGCTCTAAACCTATAGGAACCCAGTCAAATTTATGACCATTGTTTACTTGTAAAACATCAGAATTTAAAGAAACTGCAACACACCCTTGTGTTACAACCTTAGTACCTAAACTTACACTTGTCTCAATAAATCGGCCATTATCTCCTGCCATTCCACCTGATACAATCACATTATTATCGTATGATGTAATCCCCTTTAGGTACTCTTCTGCATTTGCATCTATTCCACTTGTAAATGTAATTAATAATTTCGTGTCATCTTTTAAAGTTTTATGTGCCATATTGTAACCATTATTAAAACAATCATAGCCTTCAATAAGATGCGCAGTTAAAGTAGTTTTATGAAATACTGAAATAGATATTACACTATGTAGTGTTGAGATAACTTCATCATGAATTTCTCCATCTGTAGTTGTACCTATACAAACAGCTTGAGGAATATTTTCATCAAATATTTTAGAAAGTAATCCTAAAATATTTTTATCTTCACCTGAAAATATTTGAATAAGAATATTTGGTTCATTTTTAAATATTGAGTAATCAATTTCATCAATAAATGTATTTTCTTTAAATGTATAATTATATGTTTTCATATGAAATGGTATCGCAAATAAACATTTTTACACATAAAAGAACATCAAAAGTGCGAAACAAGTGTATTTTAGTAACACATAAGAATAATTGAAATACTCAAAGTTTAAATTTATAAAGAATTATGAAACGCTATTTTCAGGCTATAAACAAAATATATAATTATGACATGAAAAGTTTAAAATATTGAATTATTAGACTTTTACGAAATTAAATTTAAAATTAAGGATATAAAATGGCATATGAAAGACCACAATACAAATCACAATTTGAAAACTTTATCGGTGGAGAATGGCTTGCACCTACAAGTGGAGATTATATAGATAATATTTCACCAGTAGATGGAAAATTATTAACAAGAATACCTAGATCAAACGAAAATGATGTAGAAACTGCTGTTCTTGCTGCTGATAAAGCATTTCAAGAGTTCAAAAAAACTTCAATTATTGAAAGAAGTACTTTATTACTTAAAATTGCAGATGCAATTGAAGGAAACTTAGAAAATCTAGCTATTGCTGAAACATTAGATAATGGTAAAGCAATTAGAGAAACTATCAATGCTGATTTACCTTTAGTTGTAGATCACTTTAGATACTTTGCTGGTGTAATCAGAGGAGAAACTGGTACTACTACAGATTTAGATGGTACAACTGTATCTGAAGAAATTCATGAACCAAAAGGTGTAGTTGCACAAATTATTCCTTGGAACTTCCCATTATTAATGGCTGCTTGGAAATTAGCACCTGCACTTGCTGCTGGAAACTGTGTGGTTATGAAACCAGCATCTGCTACTCCTATGGCAATTTTAATGTTAATGGAAACAATTCAAGATGTATTACCAGCAGGTGTTATTAATATAATTAATGGTTCTGGTGGAAAATTAGGTAAATACCTTACTACACATCCAAAAGTTAAAAAAGTTGCATTTACAGGTGAGACTTCAACTGGTCAAACAATTATGCAATATGCTACAGAAAATATTATTCCTACTACATTAGAACTTGGTGGTAAATCACCAAATATCTTTATGGAATCAATCATGGATGCTGATGATGAATTTTTTGATAAAGCAATTGAAGGTTTAGTATTATTTGCATTTAATTCAGGTGAAGTTTGTTCTTGTCCATCAAGAGCTCTTATCCAAGAATCAATTTATGAACCATTTATGAAAAGATGTTTAGAACGAGTAGCTGCAATTACTCAAGAAAATCCTCTTGATCCAAATACTAAAATGGGTGCACAGTGTTCAACTAACCAACAAGAAACAATTTTAAATTATATTAAAATTGGTAAAGAAGAAGGTGCAGAAGTTTTATGTGGTGGAGAAGCTTATGATAATAAAACTTTCCCTAATGGAAACTACATCCAACCTACAATCTTCAAAGGTCACAATAAAATGAGAATCTTCCAAGAAGAGATTTTTGGACCTGTTTTAGCTGTTACTACATTTAAAGATGAAGCAGAAGCATTAGAAATTGCAAATGACACTATCTATGGACTTGGTTCTGGTGTATGGTCAAGAGATGCTCATCAGTTACATAACATTGCTAGAGGACTTGAAGCTGGTAGAGTTTGGGTAAATTGTTACCACTTATATCCTTCACATGCATCATTTGGTGGATACAAAAAATCAGGTATCGGTAAAGAAACTCATAAAAGTGTACTAGATGCATATAGATATACAAAAAATATCTTAACTTCTTATAGTAAAGATGCATTAGGTTTCTTTTAATAGTTCGTTAAAAATTAAATTAAGTATATAAAAAAGGTATAGAATTTATTCTATACCTTTTTCTCGTAAATGAGTATAGAAAGGATATATAATGAGTACCCAAAGATTAGCAGTTACAGATGCAGCAGTTGAAATTTTAGAAAGATTAAAAGAGGAACATGGAGAATTAGTATTTAACCAAAGTGGTGGTTGTTGTGATGGAAGTGCTCCTATGTGTTATGCAAAGAGTGATTTCTATATGCCTTCTCGAAATGTTAAACTAGGAGAGATAGCTGGAGTAGAGTTTTTCATGGCAGCAGATCAATTTGAGTATTTTAAACACTCACATATAACCATAGATGTAAAAAAAGAAAATGGTGCATTTGGGAACTCTTTTTCATTAGAGATTGATTTAGGCTATCAATTTATCACTAAATCAAGAGTATTTACAGATGAAGAATACAAAAACTTAGAAGAGATAAGCTAAGTTATAATATCATTTTAGAAAATATTCTTATAGGATGTAAACATGAAAATTGAGATATTAGGAACAGGCTGTAAAAAATGTAATGACTTAGAAGTAGTAGTAAAATCTGCTATTGCAAAAGTTGGAGGTTTCCACAGTGTAGAAAAAGTTGATGACCCATTAAAAATAATGAACTATGGAGTTATGAGCACACCAGGATTAGTTATCGATGGTGTTGTAAAAAGTACTGGTAAACTTCTTTCACTTGAAGAAGTTTTAGAACTGATGGATAAGAAAGCTTAAAAGCTTTCCCACTCATCAGTATTACTCACTGATTCCTTAATTGGTTTTTTGAACTTTTGTTGCTTTTACTCTCAGTCGAACATAATCCGCACTCCAACCATCTTTTTCATTGTATTGTTTTGGTTTTAGCACCTCTCGTACTTTTTCTTTAAATATCTCTTTTTGCTCTTTTGATAAATTTTTTGTTATACCATTTGCAAATACATCTAACCAATTTACAATATCATCGATAGGTGTTGGTCTTTGTATTAGTTCTATATACTCAACATCAAAGCCATTTTTTTCTAAAAGTATTTTATATTCACTATCTTTTAAAAATACCCATGGATTTTCAAATTGTCCCCATGAAGTATGATTATCAAAAACTTCTTGCATAGCATCGGTTAAGTTTTTTATATTTCCATATCCTCCAAATTCAGCTACAAATCGACCTTCTTTTTTTAAAGCTTTATTAATTTTTTGTATAGCTAATTCGCTATCTTTAACCCAATGTAAAACTGCATTTGAAAAAACTGCATCAAACTGGTTTTCAAAAGTTAAATTTGTAGCACTCATAACGCTTGCTTCAATTCCTTTTGATTGAGTTTTTTCAACCATCTCAGAACTTAAATCTACAGCTCTTACATTAGCACCATGCTTTTTGATTTCTAAAGCTAAAGTTCCTTCGCCACAGCCTAAATCCAAAACCTCTTCATCCTTTTTTGGGTCTAATAATTCCACCACAGGTAAAGCTAATACAGATACAAAATCAGCGTGTTTTTTATATTTGTTGGCATTCCAATCATTTGACTCTTTCATGTTATTCCTTTTTTTAATTATAAAGGTAGTTTACAAGAATGAAAAATAATTAGGTACAAGAAATCTTATGTTTTATATCGGAATTCTTTAGGGGTTTGATTGTGGTATTTTTTAAATTGAGAAATAAACCAAGATACAGTAGCATATCCACATGATGTAGAAATATCAGAAATACTTACATCTGTATTTTTTAATAAAAAAACTGCTTTTTCTAGCCGTTTCGTATCTATCCAAACTTTTGGAGTCTGGTTAAATTCTTTTTTAATATATCTTCTGATTTTATTTTCTGAAAATCTTGTGATACTACACATATCATCAAGTGTTTGTATGAGATCTATGTTTGATTCTAAAATGTATTTAATTCTGTCTTGACTAGTCGTAAGTATAGTGTTAATAAAAGAATACATCTCTTTTTTATTCTTTTTTATTGCTAGTAAAAATATCTCTTCAACTTTCAGTTTTAATAGATTTGTATCACACTCTTCTTTTAAATACTCTTGAAATGTTTGAACACTATTTTCAAATAAAACATCATCTTTATAACTTGTTTTGACTGTAGTTTGTTCCGTTTTTATTTTTATATCGATTTTGTATTTTGTAATAAAATCCAATATAAACTTATCATCAAAATAAACTAACAATGACTTGTATTTAGCATCATTAACAACTCTTTCACTCATATAATAATTGTTTTGAGTAAGAAAAAATATCTCATTTTTTGAGATATGAATATCTTTATCATTTATATGAATATCTTTAGAACCATCAATAACTACTCCCATACTATGCATCGTAGTTCGAGCATAGACGGATGTGTTTTGACTTTTTATTATATAATTTAAACAAAGTAAATTATCTATTTTTATAAGATTTACATAGTTATTTTCAATAAAATAATTTGGTACTATATATGTCAAAGGTTTTTTATTTTTTTATTGAGATATAAATTTCTACTTCTTCTTTTTTAGAATACTTTTCAAAATCTACGCCATAAGCTCTTTCATATTCACTATTATTTTCAAAATATTTCCAGACTTCTTTCCACGCGTCAAATGCAACTTCAGGAAGTTCACCCTCTTTTGTAAATACTAAATATTTTTGATTCTCAATAATGATTGGTTTATTTTTAGTTTTTGTTACTTCAACTGCTACCATAGCATCATAGTCACCATTTACATCTGATTCATAGTTTAGGTATAAACCATAAAAGCTAGTATTGTTCGCTTTATTGAGTGTTTTAGAAAAAATATTTTCTTCATCATATTTTGCCCAAAGTGGTGCTATTTTTTGTGTTTCTTCGTTACTCTCATTTTCATTATTTGTTCGTACACTGATACCTTGAAGTATCAAATTTTTTACATAACTTACTTTCATTTTTACTCTTTCTTGTTAAATTTAATATTTCTTTGTATTCTACCCACAATGCTCTTTAATCTACAATCTCTTAGCAAAAATAGGTGCAATATTCATCACTATAAAAAGTCTTACTATATGATGAAGCGTAATATACGGAACATTTGCTACTACTAAAATAGCTATCAAATTTATCTCCGCTTGTCCACCTGGACTAAAAGCTAACAGCGTAGAAATAATAGGAAAATCAAAGCTATAATAAGCGATACAAATAAACATAAAGGAGATAACAACCATGATAAGAAAATGCCCAAGCGTGGAGATGAGTG
>JAONGR010000002.1 GCA_028375605.1 Arcobacteraceae bacterium | reverse complement strand
CACTATGTAATATAGACCCAACTATATATATGGCATTTAAATTAAATAAAACAGTTTCAAACTTTAACCTTGAAGTTCAAAAAAGTAAATACGATTTCTGTATAGGAGTACAATAGATGAAAAAATACATACTTTTAATAATACTAATAACTCAAAATATTTCAGCCCATCCTGTTAGTTATACAATTGATTTAACTGCAACTTACGATGAAACTACAAATGAGGCATTAGTCACTTGTAAAAGTGATAGTAGAAATAAATGTGGATTACATAATATATACTTAAATGATGAAAATAAAAATATAATAGCAAAAGTAAAATACCCATTTTTAAAAACAAAAAAAATCATAAAAATAGATAAAAAACCCAAAACTATGATTTTTTATTTACGAAATACGCCAGAGCATAAATATGTTATTTATTTTTAATCTTTGATATACTTTCATTTATTAAACTATTGGAGCACAGATGAATATCGAATTGAGATTTTTACAAAAAGCAATCGAAGATAAAAATTATATCAGTTTTTCATATGGAAAGAACAAAATCCAAAAAGTAAAACCACTTAAATTGCTTCTAATAGATGGTCTATATACATTACATTTAGAAGATAAAACTTTTAATTATAGTAAAATCTCTAAACTACAGATACTTAAAGAGCGGTTTTAATACACTTTTTCCAAAGAGAAGAGAAAAGCTTTATAGCTGGATCTATCTCTTCTTCTTTTAAACCCCCAAACCCCATCATAAATGCGTCCCAGTCTCCCCCTACTCTTTCTTTTGCAAAACAAAGATTTATTTTATTTTCTTTTGCTAACTTTTTAAATTTTTCAAAATCAAAATCAACTGTAGGATTTATATTTATACATAATCCTCCTCCTTGATTTACTATTTTCATAGTATCCCCAAGTTCAGATGTGAGCATTTTTTTCATCAAATGATATTTTTTTTTATAAAGTGTTCGTATCTTTTTTAGGTGACGTTCCCAATGCCCTTCTTTCATAAATCCTTCTAAAGTTTTTTGGGTAAATAGTGATACTTTTGATTCAAAAGTTGAGTTTAGGTTTTGTAGTAAAAACTTTGGTATAACTATATAGCTTACTCTTAAAGCAGGAGATAATGACTTTGAAAATGTACCTATATAAACAACTTTTTGATTTCGATCTAATCCTTGTAACGAGGGAATAGGTCTATTGTCATAGTTGAGTTCACTATCATAGTCATCTTCTAAAATCATAGAGTCATTTTTCTTTGCCCACTCTAATAGTTTGATTCTGTTGGCTATAGGCATAGTTACACCTGTAGGAAACTGATGGGAAGGTGTGATATAAACTAATTGTGCATTTGATTTTTTGAGTTGATCTATATTTATCCCATTATCATCTACTGGAATTCTTTTTATATTGTATCCACTTATTTCAAATGCTTTTTGTGCGACATGATAACCAGGATTTTCTATAGCTAAAGTATCATATTTTTTGTTTAAAAGTCGTATTAAAAGTGCAATAGAATCGCCAAAACCATTACAAATAACAACTTGACTTGCATTACATTTTACACCTCTTGAACTCATTAGATATTTTGTTATCTCTTCTCGTAAACTATATTCCCCTTGTGGTTCGGAGTAACTTCCAAAATCTAAACTATCATCAATAACTTTATGAGATATTCTTTTCCATATTTTTAAAGGAAAAGAACTTTTTTCCAATCGAGCATGAAGAAAATCATACAAATACTCCTCTTTTTCCTCTTTTTTTTCATCAGTTACTATAACTTCATTTTCAAAACCTTGAAAGTTAGTATCAGTTATAAAATATCCACTTTTAGGATAACTATCTACATATCCTTCTGCAACAAGTTGTGAGTATGCAGACTCCACACTTGTTTTACTTAAGTTATATAGACTAGATACTTTTCGTATAGATTGGAGTTTATCTCCTACTTTTAAACTATGTATAATCTCTTTTTTTACTTCATTGTACAACTGTATATGCAAAGGAATTTTACTACTCTTATCAATAAAATACAAAACTGTCCTTTAATTTTAAAAATATTTTGGCACTTGCTCTAAGTACACATTTTTATTATAATAGCACAAAAGATTTAAAAAATACAAAAGGAGTACCATATGAATATAGTATACAAACTAAATAAAGATATCACACCAGATGAGTTTATCGAAGTATTAAGTCATTCATCATTAGGAGCAAGACGACCTCTTGATGATATGCAAACTATAAAAGGTATGATTAAAAATGCAGATGTTATCATCACAGCAAATATAGGTGATAAAATCGTTGGAGTAGCAAGAGCTGTGACAGATTTTACTTTTTGTTGTTATTTATCTGATTTGGCAGTTCATGAAAACTATCAAAAACAAGGAATTGGTCAGAAATTAATTGAAAAAGTAAAAGAACAATTAAATGAGAACTGCAACATCATATTACTCGCAGCTCCAGCTGCTACAGAATATTATCCAAAGATTGGGTTTACACAACACAATTCAGCGTGGATATCAATAACTTTTTAAAGGAAAAACTATGAAATTAACTGCCTGTCCAATGGATTGTTTTGATGCTTGCGAGATTGTTTATACAAATGGTAAATGTAAACCAAGTGATAATTATATAACAAATAATAAACTTTGTAAAAACTTTGCATATCTTCTAAAAGAAAAAAATATCATCGATGAAGAGTTGGAAAATACATTACAAAAAGTTGCTAATAAATTAAAACAAGCAAATCAAAAAGTTCTGTATTATAAAGGTACAGGAAACTTAGCTGTAATGCAAAAAATACCAATGCAATTTTTTGAAAAAATAGGTGCTACCTTTGCTGAAGGGGATATTTGTTGTGATGGTGGTGGCACAGGTATAAAAATGGGTAGAAAGTATAATGTAAACCCTACAATAGAAGAGCTTCAAAGTAGTGAAGTTATTTTGGTTTGGGGAAGAAATTTTACTCAAACATCGGCTCATATTTATAAGCTTGTTAAAGATAAAATATTTATCACCATTGATCCTATACAAACACCAATAGCTAAAAAATCTGAAGTTTATTTACAAATACCTCCTAAAGGAGATTATCTTTTATCAAAGTTATTGCAGCAAGCTTTAAATAATGAGACAATAGATCCAAGAGATTTAAAAAAATTAAATATCACTCAAGAGCAATTTTCTAAAACCATAGAACTTTTAACAAAAAACAAAGTATCTGTTATGTTAGGTATTGGGGCTCAAAAATATAAAGAAGGTGCAGATATATTTCATGAGATGGATAAAGTCTTTGATAAACTCAAACTTTTTGAGAAAAAAAATACAGGGGTATGGTACTTAGGAAATGGTGCTTATCCGTACGAAAATAAAATCTCTGTAAATCCTACAAAAACTTGTACTTATGCAGATGTAAAATTTGATGACTATGATGTAGTTTTTATACAAGCTGCAAATCCAGTAATATCAGCTCCAAATAGTAAATATATTATAGAGTCTTTAAAAAATACTTTTGTTATTTTTATGGGTACAACTGCAAATGAGACATCTCAATATGCAGATATAATAATACCTGCTAAAACTTTTTTACAAAAAAGAGATGTAAGACTGAGTTATGGACATGATGAAGTGAGTATTTGTGAAATATGTGAAGAAAATGATTATGCTGTAAGTGAATATGAACTCACCTCTTATTTGTTTAAAGAGTTAGGTTTAGATGGGCTTTTAAGTGAAGATGAATATCTTGATTGTTTTAAAACAAAAGTAAGAGATAAGCCAGATATTACTTTTACAGCTCACGAGATTAAGGAAGTAGAGTTATTAGATATGAAAGATGATGAATATTATCTTATAACTTCAAAGCATACAGACTCATTAAATTCACAGTTTAAATATGATGAATATGCTTATGTTCATCCAAATAGTGGTTTTGAAAATGACCAATTAGTAACAATTGCATCAAAAATAAATAGTATAGAAATAAAAGTAAAAAATGACGAAAAAGTATTTCCTAACTCTATCTTGATATATGCAGGAAATAAAGAAGTAAATAAACTCACTTCAAATCAACTAAGTGACTGTGGTACAAATGCGACATATCAAGATATTAAATTAACAATTAAAGCATCTTAGGAAAGAAAACCAATAACAAATCCTTGTAAAAAATATAGTTGGTAAATACAATTATAATATTTACTTGGATATAATCCTTTTATGAAACACTTAAAAGGTTATGGGAAAAGATACTTTTCATTAGCGATTATCGCTATGTATTCAACACTTAATAAACTATCAAGAATAGATAGTAATTTTCAGTACCATAAAAAAGCCTTTGCTTATCAAGAATATAAAACATCTCCACCCTACTCTTTATTTAACTACTAATCAAACTAATTAGTATAATAAATTTAGTCACTTAATGTTAAAATAGAGCATTAAGTAATATACAAAAGAATAATTCACACAATAAAAGGAAAAAATATGCATATAGAAGAAGGCGTAGTTCAAGGCGCAAAAATGGCATTTAGTTATGGATCAGCAGCAGTAGCATTTGGTATTGCAGGTAAATTAGCAGTAGAATCAATGAAAAACAATGGTTTGTTATCATTTATCTTTAAAACACTTATCGCAAGTGTATTAGTTTTTGTATTTTTTGAAGTTCTTCCTCACCATCCAGTAGGAGTATCGGAAGTTCACCTTATTTTAGGTTCTACTTTATTTTTACTTTTGGGAGCAGCTCCTGCAGCATTTGGTCTTGCAATTGGTCTTTTAGTTCAAGGTCTATTTTTTGCACAATTTGACTTACCTCAATATGGTATAAATGTTACTACACTTCTTATGCCTTTATTTGCAATGAGTTATGTAGCTTCTAAAATCATTCCTGCAAATATTGCATACAAAGATATCAAATATAAAGATGCATTAAAATTATCTTTAGTATATCAAGGTGGAATCGTTACTTGGGTTGCTTTTTGGGCACTATATGGTCAAGGGTTTGGAGCTGAAAATCTAGCTGCAGTTTCTAGTTTTGGGATTGCTTATATGAGTGTTGTTCTTGTTGAACCATTAATTGATTTAGCAGTACTAGCTGGAGCAAAAACTCTTGGTAGCTTTGAAAATAGTTCTTTTCTAAATAAAAGACTATATAAAGCAGCTGTTTAAAACACTATAAGGTAAAGATTTCTTCTTTACCTTTTTTATTTCCAAAATTATAAATATAATTGTTAAGGGTAACAATGAAAAGATATAGACACTACACAAAAGACAAAGCCATTATACTTTCAGTTTTTGGTTCAGTAATCGAGCAAGATAAATATTTAGAATTTAAAAAGCTAATAGAAGATACATTTACAGATGTTGATGTTTTTATCGCTGTAAGTTCGAGAATGGTTTTGAAGGACCTTATTAAAAAAGGTTTTGATTATAAAAATTTAGCGCAAACTATGGCTGATGTTGATATGCTTGGATATAAAAATATTATCGTATCTTCAGTGAACCTTTTTCCTGCATGTGAGCATGAACTTCTTAAAAAAACAATTCATGGATTTTCTCAGTTTTCATTTGCAAATATTAGATTATCAAATGCAATTTTAACAAAAACAAAAGATACAACATTGTTTTTTAAAGAACTAGATGATTTAGTGAGTAAAAAAAATACTGCAAACCTTTATGTGATACATGGAGCTCCAAAACTTATATTTGGAGGTTTAGCTTCTATAAGTTATAGTGCAAAATACTTAGAAGACAAAAATGAAAATAACTATACTTGTAGTTTAGAAGGAGCATTCCCTTACTTTGCCATTAAAGACGAATTGATAAGAAAGATGAAAAAGAATGGTGTAAAAAAAGTACAAATTATTCCATTACTTTTAGTAAGTGGAAATCATTATATAAAAGATATGGTTGAAATAAAAGAAGAGTTATCTGAACACTTTAAAGCTAAAATAGTAAAAACTATTACTGAAGATGATAAGTTTAATCTTCTTCAATGGAAGAATACTACTGATATCATCATAAATAACATTAAAGAAGAGATTATTAAACTTGGGCACTAAAGTAAATAAAAAAGATAAAATAAAACTTTCTATGGTATCTTTAGGACCTGGCGATCATGAGCTAGTAACAATTAAAGCATTAAAAGCATTAAAAAGCTGTGGAGCTATTTGTATCCCAACTAAAAGTGCAGATAATAGTTTTAATCGTTCCATTACACATAAAATTATTAGTAAATTGATGGACGAATTTGGATTTGATAAACCAATTTTACCTATATATAGTCCTATGAATTTCAAACATGATGATTGGCAGTATCAAGTAGATATTATTCAAAAAGGTATCAAAGAATACGGTAGTGTTTCTTTTGTAACCTTAGGAGATAGTGCTATTTATAGCACCGTATATTATCTTTTGGATATTATTAAAAAACAAGATAAAAAACTTTACAAAAAAAGTGAAGTTATTGCGGGTATTACTTCTTTTTCTTATGCTAGTTCTCAAATGAAAAAACCTTTATGTTTGGGAGATACTGCTTTTAAAATAGTACCCTTACTAGATAAAGAGGTGCCTAGTACTACAGTTTATATGAGACCAAAAATTGGTATGGAAACTGATAATATAGAAGAAAATGGAAAAATATATACCTTTGAAAATCTGAACATGCAAGGTGAGACGATGACAAAAGGTAAAGTTAAAAAAGTTAGAAAATATATGACTTTATTTATAGATTTTATAAAATGGAAATAACAATGCAAAATACAAAAGAATTTATACAAGAACAGCCTCCTATTAATATAGGGGCAGATATCTCTGTGCGATCATTTGAGATGATTGAGGAGGAACTTCAAGACTATCCTAAAGCAAAAGAATTTGATGAAAATGAAATTGAGGTTATAAGTAGACTTATCCATACTTCTACTTGTTTTGATGAAGTTTTAAACAGTATCTATTTTACCCAAAATGCTATTCCTAGAATACAGAAGCTACTTTTAAATAAAGCAAAAATTATTGTTGATGTAAATATGATTAAAGTGGGATTGAGTGACTTTTATCTTGATACTTATGAAAATGAAGTTATTTGTTATATTAAAGAAGCTTTTACATATGAGATGGCAGAAAAAAATAAAACAACAAGATCTTATGCTGCTGTTGTTGAAGCTATCAAAAGACATAAAGATGGTCCATTGGTTTTAGCCTGTGGAAACGCCCCTACTTTTATTTATGCAGCTATAAATACTTTAATAGATGAGGGTGTAGATTTAAAAAATGTTGCATTTTTATTATTTCCAGTTGGTTTTGTAAATGTTGTAGAATCTAAAGACTATGGAAAAAGATTTTGTGAACAGTTTGATATACCTGCTGTTATTATGGAAGGTAGATTTGGAAGTTCTACGATGACAGTTGCTACACTTCATGCTACATATAAACTCATTAAAGATTATGATGGTAAAGATAAGTACAATGGAAAATAATCAAACTCCCAAAGATGATAAAACATATAATTTAATGGGTAGTGAAGTAGTAGATGGTTTTGTTTGTAAACCAAAAGTTTTAGATCCAGAAAAGCCTATCATGCATTTTAAAACTCAAATTTTTTTATGTCATGATGAGAGATGTAAAAAAGCACATAAAACTGACTTATTATCTGATGATTTAAGAGATATTTTAAAAGAAGTAAATCTTGCTCGTGGTGAAAATAGAATCAAGATATCTCGTACAGGATGTTTTGGTGCATGTAGATTCAGATCTGTTGCGAATCTTTATGAAAATACAAGAGTAAATGGACATCCTAAAAATAATAATTTATGGCTTAGAAATATCCATAAATATAGTAAAGAAAAGTGGATAGAGTTATTTCAAGCATTAGCTGAAAATAAGGATATCGATGATTTAGTCGATTTTAAACAAATTCCACTTAGTGAAATTAAGGAGTATCCAAATGGTTAAAAAAATATATTTAGTTGGTGCAGGTCCCGGGGATGTAGAACTTTTAACCCTTAAAGCAGTAAATATTTTAAAACAAGCAGATGTAGTACTTTATGATGCTTTAGTAAATCCTGAAGCTTTAGACTTTTGTAGACCTGATGTGATTAAAGAGTATGTAGGAAAAAGAAAAGACAGACACTTAAAAAAACAATCAGAGATAAATGAATTACTTGTAGAATATGGAAAAACTCATAAGGTAGTTGTACGACTTAAGGGTGGTACACCATTTGTTTTTGGTCGTGGTTATGAAGAGGTTCGTGCGATAAAAGATGCAGGATTTGAGCCAATTATTATAAGTGGAGTAAGTGCAACAACCAGTGTACCTGAAAGTTTTATGATACCGTCTATTGATAGAAAATTTAATGACTCATATAGAACAATTACAGGGCATGATATAGAAGTATTTTCTGATATTGTTACATCATATCATTCAAGAGAAAATCTTGTAATTATGATGGGTATTTATCATTTAAAAGAGATTGTTAATATTTTAATATCAAAAGGTTTTCCTCTTGATTTACCTATTGCAATTTTAAGTAAAGGAAGTACAAAAGATGCTTCTAAACGAAGCTTCACGCTTGGTGAAATAGAAGAAAAAAATGATGATTTTTTTACTGAAATTAGATCACTTACACCAGCTATGATTTTTGTTGGTGCTTCTGTTAATAGTAAATATAATAGTTAAGAATAAAGATGTCTAAAGTTTTAAGAAGAGGATATACAACAGGTGCTCACACCTATATGATTTTTAATTCTGCTTTGGACTACTTTTTATCTACAAATCTGTTATCTATTTCAAAAACAAATAAAATGGATAATGATGATCTAGATGTAACTAAAAACTGTGAACTTGTGCTAACTATTAGCAACAACCTTGAAGACTTAAGTTTAAATCAAACACCACATAAACCACAAGTATGTATAAATGAGACTAACAAACTTTCTATTTATGCAGGTTTAGGAGTAGGAGTCGTGACTAAAAAAGGCTTAAAAATACCGCCTGATTTTCCAGCCATTAATCCTACTCCTTTAAACGCTATGTTTGAGATATTTACAAAACTCACAAAAAATCATAAAAATCTTGATTTAAAATGTTCTGTGAGTATCACGGATGGTGAAACTATCTCAAAACAAACAGCAAATGCAAAAGTTGGAGTATTGGGTGGATTATCTATATTAGGAACTACGGGGATAGTTAAACCAGTATCTAGTTCTGCTTATATAGACTCTGTTCAAACAGAGATAGAATTTGCAAAACAAAATGAATATAACCCTTTGATTTTTACTATTGGTAATACGACCTTTAATACAGCAAAAGAGAGATACGAAGAAGCTCAGATAGTTGAAGTAGCAAATTTTGTTTATGATTCTATAGAGATATCCACAAACTTAGATATAAAAAAAGTGGTCCTTGTGTGTGGTATAGGAAAAATGACAAAGGTGTATCAAGGTTTTAAAAATACACATAATAGATTTGGTTCAATAGATTTTGTACAACTTAAAATAGATATAAAAAATGAAATTGGTTATGAGGTAGATATAGAGTCTACAAAAACAGTTAAAGGGCTCTCAATAGAATTAGAATCTGTAGGACTAGTAGAGGAACTTTATACAATGATTGCTAAAAAAGCAAACGAACAAATAAAAGAGTGGTTTCCTACATCAAATGTGGAAGCAAGAATATTAGAACAAAATGAGGTAATAAAATGGTAACAATTATCGGAAATGGTATGGGTGACTATACTTTTGATAATCTTAAAAATATAGATATAGATTTATCTTCGTTTGATAAGATAATATGTGATAAAAATTTCATCGAATCTGGTGAAAACATAGTAAAAGGTGGCTTTAAAATAGCAAGAGAATATATACTTGAAAATTATGAAAAAGAAAATATTCTATATGTCGTTACAGGAAGTCCATTTTTTTATAGTGCTGGTATCTTAGTGGCGAAAAAACTACCACAAGATCAAGTTAAGATTATAAACAATACTTCTAGTAAAGTGTATATGCAAGAAAAGCTTTTTATAAATGATACTGATATAGATACTTTCTCTTTACACGGTAGACCAAATATAGATTTAACAAAGTTTTTAACAAATAAATATACATTTTTAGTATGCGATAAACTTACTATTTCTAAAATGCAAAAAGCTATTAAGTTTTTAAAACCATCAGATATTCAAGTAACTATAGGTTATAAACTTGGATATTCTGATGAAATCATCGAACAGATTGATTTAAATAATTTTGATGAAAATAGATTTGATTTAACACAACCATTTGTACTTCTTATAGAAAAACTTTTTGTAAGTAAAAATGGTTTATCTGATGATTGTGATTTTGATACAGAACGAGGTATGATTACTAAAAAGTATAAAAGACACTTAACGCTTCAAAATCTTGATTTGGAACCAAATCAATTATTATGGGACATAGGAGCTGGTAGTGGATCTTGTGGTATTGAAGCGTTTGCTAGATACAGAACAAATACTATATTTTTTGAAAAAAATGAAGAAAGAGTAAAACATATAAAAACAAATCTGACAAATCATCAAGTATTAAACTGTGAATTGTATGTGGGTGAAGCACAAGATATATACCCTACTTTAAAAGAGAATCCTCAAAGAATATTTGTAGGTGGTGGTGGAGAGAAAGTAATCGATACTTTACCATATCTTTACGAAAGACTAGACACAAATGGAGTTATGCTTATAAATGCTATTACATTAAAACACTTAAGTCAAATGATAAATGTCCTTAACGAAGCAAAAATTGAATTTCAAACACACTCGATAAGTCTTACTACATACAAAGGTAAACTAGATCTTGTAGAGCCTGAGAGACAACTGTTTCAATTAAAAGTCATCAAAAAAGAAAAAGAAGAAGGTACAAAATGATCTATTTTATAGGAGCTGGTCCTGGAGATCCTGAACTTGTAACAGTAAAAGCTATGAATATTTTAAAAAAGGCTGATGCTGTTTTATTTACTGGTTCACTAGTACCAAGAGAAGTATTAAGTTGGTGTAAAGAAGATGCCTTAATTGTTGATTCTCAAGGGATGAAATATCCTGAGATTTTTGAATTTTTAGAAACGCACAAAGATACAATAGTAGCTCGGGTACATACAGGTGATCCTTCTATTTACTCAACTATTGCAAAACAAATTGAGTACTTAAAAGAACAAGATATAGAATATGCTGTAATTCCTGGTATCACAGCTGCTTTTGGTGCAGCTGCATCTTTAGGTATTGAGTACACTATTCCCGGTGTTTCTCAAACAGTTATTCTTTCACGTGTAGAAGGTAAAACTCCAAATCCTGAAAAACTAGAAAATATTTTAGCGTGTAAAAACTCTTCATTGGCTTTTTATCTATCTATTTTATTACTTAAAAAGTTGAAAGAGAAAGCTTTAGAGATGGACTATAGTGCTGATACTCCTTGTTGGGTAATAGAAAAAGCAACATGGGCTGAAGAAAAAATATATAAAGGAACTATTTCTAATATACACGAGCAAGTATCTCATATAAGAGGTGTAGCACTCATTTTATTTGGTGATTATTTATACCAAAAAGAAACAGAAGAATCGCATCTATATGTAAAACCATTAGTAAAAGAAGTAGAAGCTAGAAAAGAGATGAGAAAAATAAAAAAGGCAAATGAAAATGAGTAAATTAAAAATTGCAATAGTAACGATAAACCAACCAAGTCTTACATCGGCTTGTAATTTAGTACCCTATTTACATGACTATGATGTAGATGTATTTGGAAAAAAAGATTTAGAACATAATCTTGATAACCTAAACCTTTACAATAAACTTGATGATATCATGCAACCTGCATGGGATGGATATGATGCGATTATTGCTATTTTAGCCATGGGTGCAGTGGTACGAAAAATCGCTCCATTTTTAAAAGACAAAGCAACAGATCCTGCTGTTATAGTTATTAATTTAGCTTTAGATAAAGTAGTACCACTTTTAAGTGGACATCTAGGAGGTGCGAATGAGTTAAGTGACATAATCGCATCACGAATCGATAATTGTGTAAACTTTGTTTCAACAGCAACAGATCAAACAAACACTTTAGCTTTTGAGATGTTTGCTAAAAAAAGCAATTTAGAGATACATAACTTAAAAGAGTTAGCACTTATTTCAAACTCACTGTTAAATAAAAAAGAAGTAGAAGTATTAACTTACGAATCTATTTTTGAAACTATTCCAAACAAAAAGAATATTAAACTAGTATCTGAACAAACAAGTGAACTTTGTGTAAATATCACGCCTTTTGATAGTCCTCTTCTTACTTTTAAACCAAAAGTTTTCTTAGGTATGGGTTGTAACAGAGATACAAGTTTTGAAGATATCGAAAAAGCATTTTTATCTTTTTTAGACACAAATAAACTAAAAGTAGAACAAATAGAAAATATCGCATCTTTTGAAGCAAAAGCAGATGAAAATGGGCTTTTAGAATTCGCTAAAAAATATAACTTTGATATAAATTTTTATAACGAAAAAGAGATCAATACTTTAGAAGGCGAATTCTCAAAATCAGCATCAACAAAGTTTTTTGGACTCAAAGGTGTAGCAGAACCATCAAGTGTATTAGTTTCAAAATATAAAGAACTTATCATACCAAAAGAAGTGTATGACAAAAAAATAACAATAGCAGCAGCTGTATAAAGGAAAATAAATGGCAAAAAAATTATATATCGTATCAACAGGAGCTGGTGGTTTAGACTATATCACACCTGAGGCTTTACGAGCAATCGAAGAGTGTGAAGTAGTAGTATCATATAGTAAATATGCAAGAGAATTAGGAAGTTTAATCGAAGGAAAAGAGTTATATACATCTGGAATGACTCATGAAATAGCACGTTGTGGTCAATCAATCGATTATGCACAAAGTGGAAGAACTACTTGTATTTTTTCAAATGGTGATGTAAATGTATATGGTATGGCTACACTGGTAACAGAATTAATGGAAGAGCGAGACTTATGGGGAGAGATTGAAGTTATCTCACTTCCTGGTGTGACTTCATTTTTAGCAGCTGCTTCTAAAGCCGGTGCTCCTGTATCTCAAGATTTTTCAATTATTTCATTGTCTGATAGACTTACAGATATTGACCTAATAGATAAAAGAGTAAAAGCAGCACTTGATTGTGACTTTGTAATGGGTATTTACAATCCTAAATCTAAAAAAAGAATTCTTCCTTACCAGAACTTTATGAGAGCTTTAGCAGAGGGTTATCAAAATAGAATCGCAATCATTGCTTCAAATGTTGGTAGACCAAAAGAGCAAATTACAATCACTACTGCGCAAGATTTAATCGATCAAGATATTGAACATCCACAAGTTACTATGTCAACACTTATCATCATTTGTAACTCAAATGCAAAATTAACAAAAAATGGTAAAGTTCTTACTCCAAGAGGATATTTAAATAAATATGATCTTGATGGACAAAAACGATAAATGTTAAATCTTTGTGTAAGTGGAACATCATCAAACAGTGGTAAGACTATACTTACCACTGCCCTACTTTATCACTTCAAAGAATCAGTTCGTCCTTTTAAAATAGGACCAGATTATATAGACCCTCAATTTCACCAAAAAGTATCAGGAACTCCAAGTATAAATCTTGATAGTTTTATCATGAATGAGGCTCAAGTACAATGGATATATCAAAACTATAGTACAAAAGATGTTTCTATATTAGAAGGGGTGATGGGATTTTATGATGGAGATGATAAGGGATGTAGTGCATATAGTGTCTCAAAACTTTTAAATGTACCTACAGTTTTACTTCTAGATTGTAAAGGTTCTTATATAACTATTAGTGCAGTATTAAAAGGACTTTTGACTTACAAAAAAGATAATACTATCAAAGCAGTTGTTTTAAATCATGTCTCATCTGTCATGCACTATACACTTATAAAAAATATTATAAACAAAGATCATCCAAATATCATCGTTTTAGGATGGATACAAAAAGAGCTAAGTAGTTTAAGTGATACCCATTTAGGGCTTGACTTAGAGGATTTATCAAAAATAGAAAATATATCTAAAGATGTTTTAGAAAATATAGACTTAACTCTACTAGAATCTTTTGCAAAAACTAATGTTATAAAAAAGACAGATGAATATCCTTTTGAAATACTACAAAAACAGAAAAAACATCTCTCAATAGTTTATGATGAAAACTTCTCTTTTTTATATCAAGATAATCTTTTATTTTTAAAAGAAGTTTTTGAAAAAGTAACAATCATAAATCCTACAAATGATGAAGCTATACCTATTGATTGTGACATTGTATATATTTGTGGTGGTTATGTAGAAACTGTAAAAGCCTATGAAAATATTAAAGATTCACATAATTTTAAAAACTCTCTTATATCACATGCCAAAACTAAAAAAATATATGCTGAGTGTGCTGGGCTAATTTATCTTGGGAAAAATGTAGATGAAAAAGAGATGAGTGGTATACTTAATGTTTCATTTACACTAACTCCTAAGTTTACACGTCTTGGATATTATTACAATGAAAAAAATATAAAAGGGCATAGTTTTCACTACTCAAAAGCTATCGATGATACAAATGGGTTCGATAAACTTTCAAAAAAACCAAATGGTATGGGTAAAGTTGCTGCTTGGGAAAATGAAAGCAAAAATGTCTTTGGAACTTACTTACATACTATGTTTAGAAATAATATAAAACTTTTAAAAGATAAATTTTAAGATATACTACAAAGAAAAAGGATAAACCATGTTTAATAAAGAAAAATCAAATGAAATCATAAAAGCTGTACTTACAGCAGACTCTTATAGTTTAGGTGCACATTGGGTGTATGATGAAACACAATTAGCAAACTTACCCGTAAACTGGGAAACTTTAAATGACCCTCAAGCCATGTGGCACAAAGGTAAAAAAGCTGGTGATTTTACACATATTGGGGATCAATTACATTGGTTAAATCAGTTCGTACAAGATAAAAAAACTTTTGATGCATCTTCATATCTTAAATATTGGCAAGAAAAGATGAGTACTTATGATGGTTATATTGATGGAGCTACAAGAAATACTTTAGCGAACATTGAAGATGGTAATGAAATCGGTTCTGACTCTGATGACTTTTCAGTTATAGGACGAATATCTCCACTACTAATGGTCTCAAAAGATGAAGAAGAATTTGTAACAAATGTACAAACTTTTGTAAAACTATCACATAACACACAAGATGTTATCGATACTGCTACTTTTTTTGCACGATTACTTTTTAGAGTAAATGATGGTAAAAACATCGAAGAAGAAATTACTTCTTTAAAAGATGGATTTGATTCATTTGTAAGTCAAGGTATCGAAAAAGGAATTGCATCTAAAGGTAAAAACACTTTTGATTCTATAAGAAACTTTGGTCCTGCTTGTGGAGTAAATGAAGGATTACCAGGTATCATACATCTACTTTTAACATATCCAAACGACTTAAAAGAACTACTAACTCAAAATGCAAAAGCTGGTGGAGATACAAGCTCACGAAGTATGGTTGCAACAATGATAATTGTAAGTAATAGTTCAAGTGATAGTATTCCTAAAGAATGGTTTGAAGTAAATAAAAATAATTAACTATTCCTATCTAATTAAAGTTTAGAAAACTTCTAGATTCCCTACTTTTAAAAGATAAAATAGATATAACTATACTAAAATATCACTTTGCCATTTATAATTTTATGCTATAATAATTTTATAAGTGGTTGATTTTAATATTATTTAAGAAGGGATAATGATGACTAATATAGAATTACTAAAAGATAGTAACCAAGTTATAAAAAGTAATTTTTTTAATCATTCTCCTACTAGTGCTTTTATTTGGAATAATGATGAAAAATGGAGTGTTGTATCTGTATCTAAGAATATTACTAATTTACTTGGTTATGCTAAAAAAGACTTTCTCTTTGGGAAAATAAAATACTCATCATTAATACACCCAAGTGATATTAAACGCGTATCAAAAGAAGTAGAAATTAACTCATTGGATAAAAAAATCCAATTTAAACATAAAGCATATCGTATACAAAATATTGATGGTAATTATATTTGGATTGATGACTACACAACAATTATTTATGATAATGATATTATTACACATTATATTGGATATATATCAGATTGTACAAAAAGTCAAAATAATATTCAAGAAATAAAAGACTCTAGAAAAATGTGGATTAATGCTATAGAAAGTAATGGCGATGGATTATGGGAATGGAATATAATCACAGATGAAGTATATTTTTCTAAGCAATGGAAAAAAATGCTTGGATTTAAAGAGAATGAAATTGCTTCAAATATCTTTGAATGGGAAAATAGAGTTCATCCTGAGGATATTGATAGAGTAGAACAAGAAATTAAAGATTATCTTAATGGTAAAACAAAATATTATGTTAGTGAACATCGAGTTTTATGTAAAAATGGTGACTATAAATGGGTTTTAGATAAAGGAAGTATCACCCAATATACAAACTCTGGTGAAGCTAAAGTATTAACAGGAACTCATTCTGATATTGATGAGCGACATAAAATACGAATAGAACAAGAGGAAATTAAAAAAAGATTTGAAAAAAATATAGCATATAATAAAACACTCATAGATAATCTTTCTTTTTTAACATGGCTGAAGGATGATAAGAGTAATTTTCTAACTGTAAATAAAGCTTTTTCTGAAATAGTAGGAGTAAACAATCCAGATAGTTTAATTGGTAAAAATGACTTCGATATATGGTCAAAAAAGTTAGCTACACAATATCTTGCAGATGATAAATATGTTTTAAAAAATGGTAAAAATAAATTTATTCAAGAAAAAGTTTTAGTTAATAAAAAAGAAAAGTGGTTTGAAACAGTTAAAGCACCCGTTTATGATAAGAATAATAATATTATTGGTACTATTGGACATTCGCATGATATAACAGAACGTTTAAATATAGAAGAAAAATTAACAAAGCAAAATCAACAACTAGAGCTAGAAAAAATAAAACTATCTACTATTATTCATTCCTTACCAGACCTTTTATGGATAAAAGATGAAAATGGAGTTTATTTATCATGTAATAATAGTTTTGAAAAATTTTATGGAGCAAAAGAAGTAGATATTATTGGTAAAACTGATTATGATTTTGTTATAAAAGAAAAGGCTGACCTATTTAGAAAAAATGATAAGAAAGCAATAAAAAGTGATATTCCACTATCTAATGAAGAAACAGTAATATCCCCTGCAACTCAACAAAAAATATATCTACATACAACAAAATTAAAAGTAATGTTACATGATGGAACTATGTATGGTATTCTGGGTATTGCAAGAGATATAACACAATTAAAAAAACATCAAATTGAAATAATAGAGCAAAAAGAAGAATTTGAAACGATTTTTAATAGTTCAAGTGATGGTATCGCTATTCTTGATTTAAAATCAAACTTTTTAAACTGTAATAATGCATATTCGAAAATGTTACAATATTCTAAAAAAGAAATGTTAAAAAGGTCTTGTATACAACTTACTATTGAAGATGATGTTCAAAAATCTTATCAAGCTTTAGATGAAGTTATTAACAATGGATATATTAAAAGTTTTGAAAAAAAATGTTTTACAAAAAAACATCAAATAATACACATCAGTATGACAGGAACTCTTTTACCTGATAAAAAACGAATATTAGTAATTGCTCGAGACATTTCACATATAAAAATATTAGAAGAACAGTCAAAACTCGCAGCTATGGGAGAAATGATAGGAAATATTTCTCATCAATGGAGACAACCACTAAGTATTATATCAACAGCATCGACTGGTGTGCTGGTCTACAATGAGCTGAATCAATTAACAGATAAACTTATTAAAAAGAATATGAATACAATAAATGATAATGCACAATATCTTTCTAAAACTATTGATGATTTTAGAAACTTTATTAAAAATGATAAAATCATTACACAAGTTAGTATAAAAGACACACTTTTATACACCTTTAGTCTTGTTAAGGCTACAATACAAAATAATTATATTGAACTCATTACAAATGTTGAAGATGACATATCTATACATGCTAATAAAAATGAATTAGTTCAATCATTTATAAACATCTTAAATAACGCAAAAGATGTTCTCGTTGATAGAGAAGAAGGGAAAAGATATATTATAGTTTCTACAAGAAAAGTTGGTAACTCTTTATCTATTAATATCATGGATAGTGGTGGGGGAATAGAAGAAAGTATAATCGATAGAATATTTGAACCCTACTTTACAACAAAACATCAGTCTGTGGGAACAGGTATAGGACTTTCAATGGTAAACAAAATACTAAGAGATAAATATAAAGCCACTATACGTGTTTACAACACTAATTTCACTCATAAACAAAAAGATTTATATGGAGCATGTTTTAACATTATACTCTTCGATCATTTTGCAGTGTAATATAAGAAAAATAATTTGAAATTCACTAAAAAACAAACTAAAACATTAAATGATATTATTATCTCACGTAGAGATATAAGGGGTAATAATTTCTTATCTAAAAAGATAAAAAAGAAACATATAAACACTATTTTAGATGCAGGACTTCACGCACCTTCTGTGGGCTTTTCTCAGCCTTGGAAGTTTGTGGTGATTGAAGATGAAAAGATAAAAAATAGTGTTTATGAGAATTTTAAAAAAGCTTACGATAAAAGTAAAAAACATTTTAAAGGTAAAGAGTTATATAATACGCTAAAACTTGAAGGTATAAAAGAGACACCTATAAATATAGCTGTTTTTTATAAAAAACCTACAAAAAAGATATTGGGTCAAACTAGCTCAAAAAAAATGGGTGAATACAGTGTAGTTTGTGCGATACAAAATATGTGGCTTATGGCACGTGCACTTAATATAGGTATAGGTTGGGTGAGTATCATCAACCACAAAAAAGTACAAAAAACTTTAAACATAAGTGATAAATATAAACTAGTAGGATATCTATGTGTAGGATATCCAAAAGAGTTTTTAGACACTCCAGAGTTAGAAACTTTAAAATGGGAAAAAAAGAAAAAAATGAAAAAAGTAGTATCATGGAAGTAAATAACTCATTTATCTCAAAAGCATTTTGGGAAACATTACTTTTAAAACAAAATAGATGGCATAGACATGGTGTATTTATTCATACATTAAAAGTTGTCTATCAAGTAATAAAGGCAAGAGATTATAAGTTTTTAGCAACTGCTTTTTTTCATGACTTAGGTAAACCTATAGTCGCATTTAGAAAAGAAAAAGATCTAGTTACTAAAGAATACTCTTTTACAGACCATGAAGAAAAAAGCTATCAAATAGTAAAAAACTGGCCAATCTTAAGTGACTGGAGTAAGGATATGATACGATATCATTATCTAATACGTGATAGAAGTAACTCCAAAAAAAGAGGACACTTAAAAAGACTCGCACGAATAGAAGCTATATGGGATACACTCACACCAGAATTTATAAAAGACCTTGAACAGTTTTTAATATATGATGACAAAGGAAAAAAATAAAATATGTTAGATTTAAAGTTATTTGAGATTAGTATAAAAGATTATTTTACAAAAGATATGTTGAAACTGATTATATTTCCATTATTAGGAAGTTTTTTAGTGATGGTTATTATGTTTTATGCTATTGCAGATATGGGTCTTTCTCATTTAGAAGATACACAAATCCAGATACAACAACACCAAACGTCGATTGAAAATGGTGTAGTTAATGAAACATCAACGGATGAAACTTATACAGGTAGCTCTATCATAGATTTTTTACTTCGTTATACAGTTACATCATGGATAGTGAGTTTTTTAGTATATACTGTAGGTCTTTTTGCCATAGGATATTTGAGTATATTTACCTCTCTTATAATCGTAGGATTTTTAACACCAACTATTTTACATAAGATACATCAAAAACACTATTCACATCTAGAACTTGAAGAGGGATATGATACTGTAATTGGCAGTATATTTAAGCTATTAAAAACTGCATTAGTAACTATTTTTCTGCTTATTTTATTTACACCATTGTATTTTATACCCATAATAAATATTATCGCTATAAATCTACCTTTTTATTATCTATTTCATAAGATGTTAAACTATGATGTTAGTGCAAATATAATGTCATATGATAGATTTAAAAAAATATATTATTTTACAAAGTCATCATTTAGAGGAAAAACTTTACTTTTATATGTAGTTTCACTTATTCCTTTTGTTGCATTTTTTATCTCTATTTTTTATATCATATTTATAGGACATAGTTATTTTAGATTATTAGAAAAAGATAATGGGAATTAAGGTAAAAATTACTCAAGATGAACTTCCTTTAAAATATCAAACATTTCATCTTCAAGAAACAAAAGATGGTGCTACGCATAGTGTTTATCTCTTAGATAATAAGTATGTACTAAAAATAGTTGAAAATAGAACAGCAGAAACAATTTTAGCAGAGCAAAAACTTTTAAAAGATTTAGATGGACTTTGTGTACCAAAGATTTTGGATATTTACGAATACCCAAACTACACAATGGTATTTTATAGTCAAATGAAAGGGAAAAGTTCATATAATCCCAGTATCTTACAAATAGAACAAATTGCTTTATTTTTAAAAAAATTTCATTGTATCTCTAAAAATTCATCATCATCAAATCAAAAAATATATGAAAAAAACTCTTTCAAAGATTTAATAATACAAACAAATGAGCCTTTATTTTTGGAGTATTTCAATAATATAAATTGCAAGCTTAAAAATGATGGAGTGATACATGGAGATCTTTTTTCCGACAATGCTAAGTTTGAAGATGATGAGCTAACTGGAGTTTTTGATTTTATAGAAGCTTGTGAAGGTGACTTTGTATTTGAGTTAGCAGTTGTAACAATATCTTGGTGTTTTGAGAATAATAAACTAAATACTTCAAAAGTAAAAACACTATTAGATACTTATGGTTTAAATATAAATATAAAAGAGTTTAATGAGTATATAAAATATGCTTTGTTATATTATACAACAACAAGATATTTAAATAATAGAAACTATAAAGAATTATTAGAAAGGTTAAAAAGTATATGAATTTCAAACATGGTGGAGATGTAAAAGGATTTGCTAAAGAGATTAATTGTGATGTTTCTGAAGTAGTTGATCTCTCATCTAATATAAATTTTATAAAACCTGATATAGGTATCGATTTTAATGATATTGATATATCTTCATACCCTACTTATGATGAGCTTTATAATAATATAGCAAACTTATATGGTATAGAAAATTCTGAGTTAGAGTTATTTAATGGAGCTAGTTCTGCCATATTTTCACTTTTTAGATTCTTTAATACTCGACTATGTTATATTTATTCACCTGCTTATTTAGAGTATAAAAAAGCTGCATCTACTTTTGACTACCAAGTTGAACTTATAAATCGTTTTGTTGACTTAGATAAAGAGATATTACCAAATTCGTTAGTGGTATTTGTAAATCCAAGCACTCCTGATGGAAGTTTTTATGATATCGATACCCTACTTTCAAAATGGATGGAAAAAAACTGTACTATTTTAATCGATGAATCATTTATAGAGTTCACAATACAAAAATCATGTTTAGAATATATCAATAAATATGATAAACTCTATATCCTCAAATCACTTACAAAATTTTATTCTTGCGCAGGGGTAAGAATAGGAAGTGTAGTGTCATCATCTTCTAATATAAAAAATATTAAAAAATATGAGCCAATGTGGAAAATATCAGAACTAGATATGGCTTATGTAAATGAAGTGATAAAAGATACAAAATTTCCTCAAATATCAAAAGCTATAAATATCACAAATAAAGAGTACTTAGTAAAAATACTAAAAGAGTTTAAATACACTAATCATATCTTTGATTCGTCAGCAAACTTTGTTTTAGTGCAACTAAAAACAATTACAGCATCTCAATTTCAAGAGTTACTAAAACCATATAAAATAATGATACGAGATTGTTCTAACTTTGATTTTTTGGATGAAGAGTTTGTTAGAATAGCAGTTAAAAGTTCTAAAAATATCGATAAATTAAAGAAGGCACTCAATTCTATATGTATATAATGATTACATTACTTGCTTACTTAATCGATAGAATTTTTGGTGAGTTTAAATATAACAAATATATCAAGCATCCAGTAGTTTTTATGGGTGATTTTATAAAATACTTTGAAAAGAAATTTTATAAAGATAGTGTATTAAGAGGGTTTATATTAACTATCTCATTACTTTTTATTGTTTTTTATATTACCTTTTCTATTACTTATTTTATATCAAATGTTTATCTATTAGCTATCTTAGCTTCAACAGGAATAGCTTCTAAAATGTTATACGATAGTGTAAAAGATATCGTATTACATCCTACAAATATAAAGTATCTCGTAAGTCGAGATACAAAAGAATTAAATGAAAGTGACATCAATAAAGCAGCCATTGAAACATATGGAGAAAACTTCAGTGATGGTATCGTTGCACCTTTGTTTTATTTATTTTGTTTTGGAATTGTGGGATTGTTTTTATATAAAGCTATAAATACATTAGATTCAATGGTTGGATATAGAAATGAAAGATATGAAAACTTTGGTAAGTTTTCAGCTATTTTAGATGATGTAGTAAATTATATTCCATCACGTTTAACTGCTCTAATTATAGCTCTACTATTTTGGAAGATAAAAATTATCAAAAAAATATTCTCATATGGAAAACTTCACGAAAGTCCAAATGCAGGTTATCCAATAAGTGCTTTAGGTTTTTCTATAGGAGTTAAACTAGGTGGGAATACTTCATATTTTGGAAAAATAAAAGAAAAAGCAAACTATAGTGAAGGAAGTGAAAACATATCAAAGAAAGATATTTTAAATTCTTTAAAATTAAGGGTGCGATTTGATATATTTATAGTGTTTATTTTGGTACTATTGCAAATAATATTTTAAAGGACTACTATGATTAAAAATATCACAGGAAATGTAGATTTTATTGAATCATTAAGAGGTAAAAAAGCTACATTTATGTTAGCTCTCTCAAATACAAAGACAGCAGACATTGATGGAATTACACAAGCTGGAATTCCAGGACAAATCTATCTTACCCCTACACTTGATAGTGAATTTTTAACAACAGGACAAGTACGTAGTCTAGATAATATTGCAGAGACTCCCAAAGGTGTACCTACTCCAGCACTTATAACTCGTGCTGTTCATTTGTTAAATCCTTTTTCAGATATTGAATTACTAAATCTTGGATTAAAACAACGTCCAAGAGTAAACTATTTTAAAATACATGATTTCGATATTAAACCAAGTAACAGTATAAAAACTGGTGCAAATATAGATGCTCAAGAATTATTTCAAAAGGGTATATCATTTGGTCAAGAATATGAATGTAAAAATGATTACATCATATTAGGTGAGTCAGTGCCTAGTGGTACAACGACTGCAAAAGCTACAGCATTAGCACTTGGATATGAATGTAAAAATGCTTTTAGTAGTAGTTTTAAAAATGTGCCAAATGATATAAGAGAAAATACTATAGAAGAAGCATTAAAAAATACAGATAAAAATGATGATATATTTAAGATTCTAGGAAATATATCTGATAATATGATTATCTTTAATGCTGGTTTTATTTTAGGATTAAACAATAAAATTCCAGTTATTTTAGCTGGTGGTACACAAATGGCTTGCATACTTTTAGTTGTAAATAAAATACTAGAAGTGATGCAGGGTAAAATAGAAACTTCTAACTTAGCACTTGCAACTACTTCATGGATAGCAAATGATGAAAATAGTGATATTAAAAAGCTAATCGAATTGTGTGACTTTTCTGTTAATAGTTATTATTCAAATTTTGATTTTAGTTTATCAACTCATCCCGCTTTAAAACTATATGATGAAGGTGAAGCGAAAGAAGGTGTAGGAGCTGGTGGAGCTTTAGTTTACGGAATGATAAATGGATTATCTCAAGAGTCTATTACTAAACAAATTGAAGAGTTTTTAAAATAACATGTTTATATTATACTTTGGTGGTCAAAAAAGTGGTAAATCTAAATTAGCTGAAAAAAAAGCAATAAAATTAGCTAAAAAAACTAATAAAAAACCTTTTTATATAGCTACTTATGATAATAGTTATTTTGACAATGAGATGAAAAAAAGAGTTAATACTCACAAAAAACAACGTAAAAATAACTTCACTACCATAGAAGAAACTTTAAATCTACCAAAAGTTATCAAAAAAAATGAAACTTATTTAATAGACTGTATTTCCATGTGGATTTTAAACAACTTTAAGAATGGTGATAATGAGTTGATTAAACAATTAAAAAAACTTAAAAAACTCAATACCAACATCATTTTTGTACTCAATGATGTTAATAGCGGAGTCATTCCAATGGATAAAATGAGTAGAAAATTTGTTGATACCACAGGTATCATTGGACAAAAAATAGCTAAGATATGCGATGAAGTCTACGAAGTCAAACTTGGAATTTCTCAAAAAATCAAATAAATTTTCTCAATATGTACAACTTTCAAAAAAAAATTAAATTTTAAAACATCTACATAATTGATACATAACTTTTAACTATACTTTTTTATCGATAAATTTAAGGAGTAAGAAATGAAAAAATTAGTTTTAAGTACATTAGCAGCAGCAGTGGCAGCTACATCAGGTATGGCAGCGGATTATACACTAAAATTCTCACATGTTGTGAGCCAAAACACACCAAAAGGTAAAGCAGCAGACTTCTTTGAAAAAAGACTAGAAGAGTTATCTGGTGGTAAAATTGATGTTCAAGTTTACCCTTCATCACAATTATATAAAGATAATGCAGTTTTAAAAGCATTACGATTAAACTCTGTACAAATGGCAGCACCAAGTTTTTCTAAATTTGGTAAAATTGTACCTCAATTAGCATTATTTGATTTACCATTTATCTTTAAAGATTTAGATCATTTACATAGAGTTCAAGATGGAGAAGTTGGTACAAAACTTAAATCAATGGTAACTGCTAAAGGTATCGTTGCGTTAAACTTTTGGGATAATGGATTTAAACAATTATCTTCAAATAAAAAACCTTTATTAAACCCTGAAGATGCAAAAGGACAAAAATTTAGAATTATGTCTTCTAAAGTACTTGAAGCACAATTTCATGCAGTTGGAGCAAATCCACAAATGATGCCTTTCTCTGAAGTATATTCAGGATTACAACAAGGTGTAATCGATGCAGCTGAGAATCCTATCTCAAATATCTATACTAAAAAATTCCACGAAGTTCAAAAATACCTTTCTATCTCAGATCATGGTTATTTAGGATACTTAGTTGTAATGTCTAAAAAATTCTGGAATTCATTACCTGAAGATTTACAAAAAAATGTAACTCAAGCAATGAATGAAGCAACTGAAAAAGAAAGACAATACGCTTTAGATTTAAATATGAAGCAATTAAAATTAATTCAAGATTATGCTAAGAAAACAGGTAAAATAGAAATATTTACATTAACTGATGCACAAAAACAAGCTTGGAGAGAAAAAGTAAGTGCAATTTATCCTGACTTTTACTCTAAAAGAAAAATAGGTCAAGACTTAATTGAGAAAACAATAGCGACTAAATAAATATGTCTAATATTATTAGTAAAACTATCGGTTTTATAAATCAATCAATAGCAGCATTCGGTATTACAGCCGGTGTTGCTGTTGCTTTTACAAATGTTGTTGCAAGATATGCTTTTGATGCATCACTTGTATGGGCAACAGAGATGACAATATTTTTATTTCTTTGGAGTGCCTTTTTTGGGGCTGCTTATTGTTTTAAAAAAGATGCACATATTGCGGTAACTATTGTTTTAGATATTATGCCTTCAAAAATAGCAAAAATCATGCTTTTAACTTCACATACAATTACTATTATTTTTTTACTAGCAGTTGCATACTATGGATATGAGTATTTATTGTTAGTTCATGAAATTGATGAGAGATCTATTGATTTATGGGATATGCCTATGTGGATTGTTTATTTAGTAATCCCTGTTTCATTTGCATTTGCAGCTTATAGAGTTGGAGAAAAGATTACACAAATTATCAAAACTCCTCATGATGAAGTTGTAGCAGAAAGTGAAGCAGAACAGGTTTTAGCAGGTATGGGAATTGGTTCAAAAGACGATTCAAATGAACATGTAAAAGGTTTAAATGATATGGTAAAAGAAGTCGAAAAGAAAACAGGAGGTATGCTATGAGTGTTACAGTACTTTTTGGTATTTTCTTTTTTCTTGTAATTTTAGGTAGTCCTATTGCAGTTTGTTTAGGGGTTGCTACATTTACAACAATGATGTTATTTACTGACATCTCACCTATTGAAGTTTCATCTTTAATGTTTGAAAAAGTTGAACATTATTCACTGATGGCTATTCCTATGTTTATTTTAGCGGGTAATTTACTTTCTAAAGGTAGTGCAGCCACAAGAATTATTGAATTTGCAAAATCAATTGTAGGACACCTTCCAGGTGGTCTTCCTATTTCAGCTATTTTTGCATCTATTATATTTGCTGCTGTTTCTGGGTCTTCACCTGCAACTGTTGTAGCTATTGGTTCTATTATGTTTGGAGCTATTATGCAAGCTGGATATCCTAAAAAATATGCAGTTGGTACTATTGCTACTGCTGGATCATTAGGTATTTTAATTCCACCTTCGATTGTTTTAATCGTTTTTGGTGTTACCGCTGAAGTTTCTATTGGTAGATTATTTATGGCTGGTGTTGTTCCTGGAATAATGCTAGGTATTATGATGATGGTAGTTACTTATATTGGTGCTGTTAGACTTGGTTTTAAAAGAACTGAACCTGCACCATTTAGAGAAAGACTAGCTAAGATGAAAGATGCGTCTTGGGGTCTTATGACTATTGTTATTGTTATTGGTGGTATTTATGGTGGTATATTTACTCCAACTGAAGCAGCAGCTGTTGCAGCAGTTTGGGCATTTATCATTTCTGTTTTTGTTTATAAAGATATAAACTTTAAAGATATGTTTAATGTATCTTTAGAATCTGCAAAAACAACAGCAATGATCATGTTTATTATCGCAAATGCAATGTTATTTGCACATTTTTTAACTATTGAGAATATTCCGCAAGGTATTACAAATGCTTTAATAGAAGCAAATGTTGATAAATATATGTTCTTGATAATGGTAAATGTATTATTAATTATTGCTGGTTCATTTATGGAACCTAGTGCGATTATTATGATTATGGTGCCTTTATTACTTCCTGTTGCTATTGCACTTGGAATAGATCCGATTCACTTTGGTATCGTTGTAACTATAAATATGGAGCTTGGTATGGTTTCACCTCCTGTTGGACTGAACCTCTTTGTTACATCAGGACTTACTGGTATGTCTATAAAAGATGTAATCGTTGCAGCATTTCCTTGGACTATGACAATTTTTGTTGGTCTTATGCTTGTAACGTATATCCCAGAAATCGCACTATGGTTACCTAACCTTATGTACGGTGGATGAAACTAATTCAAATTTACTAAAATAAAAAAGGCTTTCTTATTAAAAATAAGAAAGCCTTTTTAAATTATATATTATTGTCAAAAATAAATACTTTACCTTGGAATAAAAATCCAAAATTTTGCACCATCTTTTATATTTGTTACTTTTAATTTTCCATCCATATTTTTATCAATAATAATTTTTGACATGTAAAGCCCTATTCCTGTACCATCAGCTTGTGATTTTGTGGTGAAATAAGGTTCGAAAATTTTATTTTTAGGTTTAGTAACAATACCACCACCATTATCTTCGATGGTTAAAACAATTGACTTATTTTCTTTATAAGCTTTTATTGTAATACAAGCATCTTTTATATCATTACAGATAAGTACATCTTTTGCATTTTTCATAATATTTAGTACAACTTGTTGATATTCATTTAGATATGTATTGACTTTGATATTTTCATCAATTTTTAAATCTACTTTTATATTGTTATTTTCCAAACTACTAGAAATAATTGTCATTACAGAGTTCATGATAGTATATAAAAGAAATTCTTCTTTTTCTTTTTTAGGCATAAAAAAATTACGAAAATCATCAATAGTATGAGACATATATTCTAATACTTTAGTTGCTTCATTAGACTTTTTTTGCATTGAGTCTATATCTAAAGTACCTAAACTATGTTTAAATTTTATATTCATTAATATAGCAGAAAGCTCCGAAAGTGGTTGTCTCCATTGATGAGCAATATTCGATATCATCTCTCCTAGTGCTATAAATCTTGATTTTTCGACAAGTAATTGTTCTTTTTCTCTATTCTTATCTATTTCAACTTGTACCCTATTTTGTAATGTAGAATTCAACTCTTCTAAAAGTTTTGCATCTTCACTTACTTTTCGTTGATAATCTTTAAGTACCCTATCTATCTCTTGTGATATAAAAATCGATACAACAATAGCAATAGTTAAAAAAAGTAAAAATAAAACTATATTTTGATGTATTTGTCTTTTAACATTTCTTTCTAAATTTTGTCTCTTTGAAAGTATTTCATTCTCAATATCATCAATATATACTCCAACTGCAACTACCCAATTTAATTTTTCATGATATTTAAAGTAAGATAATTTTAATTTAGCTTCAGATTCATTTGGTTTTTTATAGGCATACTCAGTATATGACTCACCTGTTTTTCTTATATTAAAAAGAAACTCTTCTCTAAATTTTTTACCATTGGCATCTTTAAAATTTGTAGAGATGAACCGATTGATTAAATCTGGTCTATTTGGGTTTACTAATAAAATGGCAAATTTATCGCCACCATTTATATTTTTTATATCATATACAAAAAAATAATTACTTTTTTTCTCTTCAAAGGTAATATTATTGAGTAGTCTTATCGCTTCGTCTTTAAACTCTTGATTATTTATATCCTTACTTACTATATTGTAATTTAAAATATCAAATATGGTATCTATCTCTTTTTTTAAGGTTTTTCTTTTATCCTGATAGTACTCTTTTACAAACCTATCCATTTGAATATCAAAATCTTTATATGTATATTCAATATAAAAATATGAGATCATTAATATCATACTTGACATAATAATACTAAAAATATAGATAATCATTTTTGGTAAATTTTTTTCTGTAATTAAATTCAAACTTGTCCCTATAACCTTATTTATGCTATCATAACATAATTTTTCTAATAAGGATTTTTCATCGTAAAGAATAACTTAATTGCTAAATTAAAAGCGTTTTCAGTACTATATGTAGAAGATGATAATGGTATTAGAGAAAATATTTCAGAGATACTTACTCATTTATTTAAAAATACATATACTGCACAAAACACATCAGATGCATATAAATTATATTGTGAATATAGACCTGACTTGATCATTACCGATATTAAAATGCCAAAAGAAAATGGTATTGAATTTATCAAAAAAATTCGAATAGATGATTCTAAAACAAGAGTTATTATTGCTTCTGCACATACAGATTTAGAATATATGCTAGACGCAGCCCAACTGCATCTCATTAAATACATCATTAAACCAATCACAGAAGAAAAGCTTATGGAAGCGTTATTTACTTTTATTAAGAGTCATACTAAAAACAAATTATACACTTTAGATACAAATGTGATTTTTGATTTTAATAAATCGATTATAAAAGATCATAAGGAAGAGTTACAACTTACAAAAAAAGAAAACCACTTTTTAAAATTACTTTTATCAAAAAATAGAATTATTACTTATGAAGAGATTGAAAATAAGATTTGGGATGATGAGTTTGTAATGACACAAAATGCTTTACGACTCTTTGTAAAAAATTTACGTAAAAAACTTCCTTCAAAAATAATTAAAAATGTTCAAGGCATTGGATATAAAGTTATTGTAGAAGGAGTAAAATTATAAAAAAATCTCAATTTTTAAATGGTATAAAATATGGTATATCATATTTTTCAATACTTCCCATTAAACTCAAACAATTTGAAGCAGATAACTCGTTTTACAAAGGAGTATTATTTAGTTTACCCCTAACAGGTCTATTATTATCTTCTCTGATGGTACTCTTATTTATTGTACTTCCATTACCGTTATTATACAAATCTATTTTTTGTAGTATTTTATACCTATTCTCATATGGGTTTTTACATTTAGAAGCTGTATGTGATACTATAGATGGCTATTTTGCATCATTAAGTAAAAAAGATGTCTATGAAGTTATGCATGAACCACAAGTAGGTTCTATAGGTGCTCTTGGTGGATTTAGCTTTGTATTATTAAAAATACTGGCACTTGCTTATTTATTATATTATGAAAACTATATAATAATAATAATTGCATTAATACTAAGCCGTAGTTCTTTATTTTTCGGATTAGATTTTCAGTATCATGAAAAAAGCCATTTTATTAAAGGTATACAAAACTCTTTTAAAACGTCAGTATTGTTAAAAATACTTTTTCTACCTTTTAATTTATTAACAAAATTTATTTTAAATACTTTAAAAAATAAATTAGGATTCCTAAATGGAGATATGTTAGGTTTTAATATTGAATTACAAGAGATCATATATCTCAATTTAGGAATAATTTTAATCCAATTATGATAAAATAAGATAGTTTATTATTTCAAAGGATTTAGAATAAAAATTAAATTACTATTAGTATTTATTTTTTTAAATGTGTTAGTATATATTGTAACTGAGATCAATAATAATCAGAGGATTGAACTCTCATTAAAAAACCATATATATAAACTCAAAAATCATTATAAAGTACTTTTAAACCAACAAAGTGTCACAGCAGATATCGCCCATGATTTTACTGTAAAAGATCCAAAAGTAGTTTCAATACTTTCAAAAGCTTTAAATACGAATAATGAAATACAACAAAATAAACTTAGAAACGAATTAGATACTTTATTATCATCTGAATATAAAAGACTCGTAAAAAGAGGAGTATTGCAGTACCAATTTGTGTTTCCTGATAATAAATCTTTTTTTAGATTTCACAAAAAAACTAAATTTGGCGATGATCTTAGTAAAACTCGTCATGATTTTAAGTATGTTAACGAAACTAAAAAGATATTAAGAGGTTTTTCACAGGGAAAAACAGTCCATGCTTTTCGTAATATATATCCAGTTTTTGATAAAAACAAGAAACATCTAGGTGCAGTAGAGATCTCTTTTACAAGTGAATATCTTCAGGATAATCTTACTCATATATCACATATACATACACATTTTTTAGTAAAAAAGAGTGTATTTTCTCAAAAATCATGGAATAGAGATGACTTAGTTATTAAATACATCCAAAGTATAGAACATGATAAATATATGATTAACATGCCTAAAAGTCATACTAAAGAAGAATACACTAAGTTATTAAATGAAAAAATAACAAAAATAAAAGAACCAATTAATAAAAATATACCTTTAGGTAAAGAGTTTGCAATTTATTTTGTTGATAAAAATCAAAACATTGAGGTGATTTCATTTTTACCTATTTACAACAATACAAATATGGAAGTCGCAGCATGGATTGTTTCTTATGAAAAAGATAATTTTATAAGTATTACACTACAAAATACATTAGGTATTAGAGCTATTTTGTTTCTAATTTTACTTATATTATTTTATTTCATTTATAAAACGCTCAAACAAAAAGATAATTTAGCAGAGATCGTAACAATTAAAACAAATGATCTAAAAGAATTAAATGAAAGCTTAGAACAAAAAATTATTATAGAAGTTGAGAAAAGTAAAGAGATAGAATCAAAACTTTTTCAATCAGAAAAAATGGTTAGTATGGGGGAGATGATTGGAAATATAGCCCATCAATGGAGACAACCTTTATCTGCAATCTCAACTGGTGCTACAGGAATGTTAGTTCAAAAAGAATATGGAGTTTTATCTGATGAAGACTTTAAATACACTTGTAATAGTATTAATAAACATGCGCAATATCTATCTCAAACAATAGATGATTTTAGAAACTATATCAAAGGAGATAGAGAAAAAAAAGTTTTTACTCTAAAAAATGATATAGATAGTTTTTTACATCTTATAGAAGGTTCAATACGAAATGAGTCAATTAATATAGTAATTGATATAGATGAAACGATTAGTATTGAAGGATACCCAAATGAACTTGTGCAGTGTCTAATTAATATTTATAATAACGCTAAAGATGCATTTAATGAGCAAAAAGTTCAAACAAGATATCTCTTTATCTCTTCTAAAGAAATAGAAAATAACATTCAGATTATTATAAAAGACAATGCAGGTGGGATTCCTAAAAATATTATAACAAAAATATTTGAACCATATTTTACTACAAAAAATAAAAAACAAGGTACGGGACTGGGTCTTCATATGACATATACTTTAATAATAGAGGGTATGCTAGGAAATATAGAAGTATATAATTCAAGTTATACATATAAAAATGACATGCATAACGGAGCAGAGTTTATAATAACATTACCCTTATAAAAAACAATTATTAATCTTTTTTCAATTCTTTCGCAATATTTATAAAAGATTGAATAATTGAAACAGGAAGATTTGGTAGTAAATCTATCAATTCTTCTTTTCTATTTCCCTTTGAACAATTATAATCTACTTTATTTTCTTTAACATATTCTGATTGAATATATCTATCTTCAAATAAATCTTGCTCTTTAATATTTAATACTTCAGCAATATAGGGGATCAAATCAGCTTTTAATTCACGTTTACCTTGTAAGTAAAGATATATTGTTCTTTCTGAGGGAGGCTCTAAATTTAGACCTACTTTAGGATTAAAATCAATTAATTTTGATGCGAATTCTTTTTTAGTTATATTCTTTTCTTTTAATATATTTAAAATATTTTCAATTATACTATTTATCATCTTGCTATCCTTCTAAAGTTAATAACAGATTGTAATAAAATACATAGAATATATTATACATTAATATTTTTTAAGTGAACAATATATACAATAATTAATTCGTGTAATTAAGCGCTCATTAAAAGACTTTAATGAGACTCGTTCAACTTATATTAAATAAAGTTAAGGAATATAAATGTTAAAAAACTTTACAACAAAAACTAAACTTATGATACTTCCTATTATCTTCATTGGAATTGTAATAATCTCTGGAATAATATTTAATTATTATAGTAATATATCTACACAACGAACTAACGCTTCTGTACAAACTGAGATATTTATTCAAGAAGTACTTAAAGGAAGAATTTCTGTATACCAATTCTTAAGGAAACCAACTAAAGAAAAGGCAACTAAAGTTGTAAAAGATTTCAAGAGTCTAAACAAACATGTATTAAAACTGAAACCTACCCTTAGTGATATAAGAAATAAACAGCAATGTGATGATATTATTTCATACTCAAATCAATACCTTCAATATTTTGAACAACTTTCGTTAAAAAGAATAGAACAATATGGAGCAGGTATAGAGAAAGAGAATAGCGAAATCAAATCGATTCTTACACCAATGGTTGAAATTGGACTGAATCTAGAAAAAGAATTAAATACTATTAATAAAAGTGCTCTTTATTTAAAAAATGAAGCGAAATCTACGTTAAATACAATGCTTAGTATTATTGCATTGCTTTCTATCATTATTTTTATTAGTCTATCTTTATTTCTATCAAATCAGATAGTCACATCACTTACGGAATTTAAACAAGGATTATTGAATTTTTTTAAATATCTTTCAAAGGAACATGAAAATGTAGATCTATTAAAAAATACACACGAAGATGAGTTTGGTATAATGTCCCAAATTATCAATGCAAACATCATACAAACTAAAGATTTAATTGAACAAGATAATAAACTTATAAATGAAGCAAAAATTATTATTGAACATGTTAAACATGGTTTATATACAAAAACAATTCAAAGTACAACAGATAATAAATCATTAAACGAATTTAAAAATGAAGTCAATGAAATGATTGAAGCAACTAAATTACATTTTATTAATATGAATAATGTTCTTAAAGAATACTCCAATTATGATTATAGAAAAACACTATCACTACAAAATATTGATAAAAATGGAGAATTTAGTACTTTAGTTAAAGATATTAACTTATTAAATGATTCAATAAATGAGATGTTAAGAGAAAATAAATTAAATGGTTTAACGCTAGACAAAAGTTCAGATATTTTACTTGTAAATGTTGATAACTTAAATCATAATTCAAATGAGGCAGCAGCTTCATTAGAAGAAACAGCTGCGGCGCTAGAAGAAATAACGGGTAATATCTCTTCAAATACAAATAATATCATTACAATGTCAGGATATGCGAATCAATTAAGTACATCATCGAATCAAGGACAAAGTCTTGCTACTCAAACAACAGAAGCGATGGTAGAGATTGATAATGAAGTTAATGCTATTAATGAAGCAATTACTGTAATTGATCAAATTGCATTTCAAACAAATATTTTATCATTAAATGCTGCTGTTGAAGCAGCAACTGCAGGTGAAGCAGGAAAAGGGTTTGCTGTTGTAGCCCAAGAAGTAAGAAACCTTGCAAGTAGAAGTGCGGAAGCAGCAAATGAAATAAAAAATTTAGTTGAAAATGCAACTAAAAAAGCAAATACTGGAAAATCAATTGCAAATAAGATGATTGATGGCTATGTAGGATTAAATGACAATATTTCAAAAACTATTAACCTAATAAAAGATGTAGAATATGCGAGTAAAGAGCAATTACAAGGTATTGAACAAATTAATGATGCTGTTAACAGTCTTGATCAACAAACACAACAGAATGCAATGATTGCAAGTCAAACACAAGATATTGCAGCGCAAACAGACTCTATTGCAAAACTGATAGTATCAAACACAGATAAAAATGAATTCATAGGAAAAGAAGAACTAGATTCTAAAAAGATAGAAATTACAACCAAGTCTTCATCTTTATGTCAAAATGAATACGATAATTCAGTAAATAAACCAAATAATATGGATGATGATTGGTCAAATCTTTAGATGCAAACAATCAGTGTTTTATATGTTGAGGATGACTTTACTCTTGTAGAATATGTTACAAAACTTTTACTTAGACATAATTGTATTCATTATAAACATGCAAGTAATGGTACGGAAGCATTTTACTTATATCAAAAACAGAAATTTGATTTAGTCATTACAGATATAATTATGCCTAAAATGAACGGTTTTGAACTTATCAAAAAAATTAAAGAGCTTAATAGTCATCAACTTATTATGATAATGACAAGCTTAAATAATAAAGAAGATCTAATTACTGCAATAAAATTAAGAATACATTATTTCATTGAAAAACCAATAAATTCAAAAATATTTAATAATACTATTGAAGAATGTATAGAAAAAATACATCAAAAAAAAGAAGCAAGATTATTAAACTTATTATTAGAACAATATAAATATGCAATAGATGAAAGTACAATTTTATCAAAAACAGATATAAAAGGAAGAATAACTTATGCAAATCAAGCTTTCTATAATATATCACAATATACTCAAGAAGAATGTATTGGTTGCACACATAATATAGTTAAACATCCTGATTCAAATCCAAAATTATTTAAAAATATTTGGAAAACAATTAGTTCAAAAAAAGAATGGCGAGGTATTATAAAAAATAGAGCAAAGGATGGGTCTGAATATATTGTAGACTGTCTATTGCTACCATTAGTAGATACAGAGAATAAGATAATTGAATACCTTGGAATTAGACATGATATAACAAAATTTGAACACTATAAAAATGATTTGAAGATACAATTAGATCTTGCAGTCAAAGATATAGTCGATACACAAAAGGAAGTTGTTTTTACTATGGGTGCAATTGGTGAGACAAGAAGTAAAGAAACAGGATTTCATGTAAAAAGAGTTGCCGAGTACTCTTATCTTTTAGCTAAACTTTCTGGTTTGGATGAAGAAAGTGCAGAGCTTTTAAAACTAGCTTCGCCTATGCATGATATAGGAAAAGTTGGTATTCCAGATGCTATTTTAAATAAGCCTGGTAAGTTAACTGTTGATGAATTTGAAATTATGAAAACACATTCTGCATTAGGGTATGAAATGCTAAAAGGTTCAACGAGAGATATTATGAAAACCTCTGCAATAGTAGCTTATGAACATCATGAAAAATGGGATGGTACAGGATATCCAAGAGGACTTAAAAAAGACAATATCCATATATATGGAAGAATTACAGCAGTTTGTGATGTATTTGATGCCTTAGGAAGTGATCGATGTTATAAAAAAGCATGGAAATTAGATAAAATTTTAGAACTATTTAAAAGTGAAAAAGGAAAACATTTCGATCCACTTTTAATAGAATTATTTTTTGATAATTTAAATCAATTTTTAGAAATAAGAGATAGGTATGTGGACTGAAATGGATAGTTAAGTTTTCTTATTATAAAATCTATATACTGAAGATATAGTAAGGATATATTATTAACAAAAGTGTAAAAAACATAAGTATATTTGGTACAAGCAGTGATGCAGGTAAATCTACAATTACCTTTGTAATTGCTCGTATTTTACAAGATATGGGGATAAGTGTTGCTCCATTTAAAGCGCAAAATGTTTCAAATAATTCTCATGTATGTGATGATGGTAAAGAAATAGCCATTGCACAATACTTTCAAGCAGATGTACTAGGTGTAGAAACCTCTTATCATCTTAATCCAGTACTATTAAAATCTGGTCGTGGGAGTAGTGCTTCTTTGATAGTAGAAGGAGAAGTAGTACAAAACAAAGACGTACGAGAATACTATAGAGACTTAGATATCCTTAAACCTGCCGTTGACAGATGTTTTAACTATCTTAATGAGAAATATGATTGTTTAGTGTGTGAAGGTGCAGGAAGTCCTGTGGAACTCAATCTCATGGATAAAGACTTGTCAAATATCTATATTGCAGATAATTTTAATACAAAAATCATACTCGTAGCTGATATACAAAAAGGTGGAGTTTTTGCTTCTATTTGGGGTGTCTATAATTTACTACCTGAAAAATTACGAAATAATATCATTGGTGTCATTGTAAATAAATTTCAAGGAGATATGACTTTATTTGATGAAGGGGTTCGTATTATCGAAGAAGATTTTAAAATACCAGTTCTAGGCGTGTTACCATATCTTCCTTTTAATCTTGGGTTTGAAGATAGTGCAAGTTTAAAAAACTTTACCCAGAACTGTTCAAAAGCAACCAAAAAAGTTGCAGTTATAGCATATCCATATATGAGTAACTATAATGATTTTGAACCTTTAATTGCAAATGAAGATATATGCTTAGAATTTGTAAGTTCTAACGTCTCATTAGAAAAGTTTGATGAAGTTATTTTACCCGGAAGTAAACTAGTAATCAAAGATCTCATTTGGCTAAAAGAAACAGGACTTTTTGAACAGATTCAAAATCGAGTAAAAAGTATAACTGGAATTTGTGGAGGTTATCAAATGATGTTTGAATATATAATAGATGACCTCTGTATTGAAACATCAATTCCAACAAAAGAGAAAGCTTTGGGATTCATTGATGATAATATAGTTTTTAGGAAGGAAAAAGTCCTAAAGAAAAAGTTATACAATGTGTTTAAGAATGATTGCGACGGTTTTGAGATACACCACGGCATAAGTAAAAAATATCCTCTTTGTTTTGAAAAGAATAATATTAAAGGTACCTTTGTTCATGGATTATACAATGATACAAAATTTGATAATTTTAAGAAAAAAACAATAGATGAATTTATAAGTGTTATGAAAAGTAAACTTAATATCGAAAAAATACACTCAAGTATAATGGAAAATAAATGATACAATCAATCATAAAATTTGGTTTACAAAAGCCAATATTAAATTATATGTTACTTTTCTTTGTTTTTTTACTTTCCGTATTTTCATATTTAAAAATACCAAAAGAGATATTTCCAATATCTAGTTTAGATGCTATTAGCATAAACGGAAATTATGCAGGTGCAAGTAGCGATATATTAAATAAATTAGCTGTTCAAAAAATAGAAGATGAACTTAGTAGTATTAGTGAAGCAGATACAATATCAACTGTTGTAAAAACTGGGTTTTTTAGTATCAATATAAAGCTGAAAAGTGGGTATAAAGTTGAAGATGTAATTGATGATATAAAAGATATAGTAACAACGATACGCTCTGATTTACCTACAGATATGGATGAACCAACAGTAAAAGAAGTAACAAGTGCCTTTCCACTTGTTACCATAGCTATTTTTGGAGATAAAACAAGAGAAGAACTTATCAAAATAGCTGATAGCATTAAAGTAAAAGTAAATAAAATAGGTGATTTAAGCGAAATTAATATTTTTGGAGATAGTGACAGAGAGTTACTTATCACTTTTGATGAGGCAAAAATAGAAGCTTATGGTCTTAATAAAACTTTGGTAGTAAATACTATTGCAAATACAAGCTCAATATTTCCTGCAGGTATCATAAAAGATAAGGGAACTCACTATTATCTTAGTAGTCAAAATGGCGAAAAAGACTTAACAAAACTAAATAATATGATTTTAAAATTTGGCAATCTTTCTATATATTTAAAAGATATTGCAAAAATAGAATATAAATTAGCAGACGTATCAACAAAATCACATTATAATGGTAAACTTGATATGTCTATAGGTATTAATAAAGGTCGAGCAGGAGATAGTATCGCTTTAGTTAAAGAGATAAAAGAGATATTGGCAGTTGAACAAAAAAAATACAATGATGTAACATTTGATACATATACAGATACTTCAATTTGGATCAAAAATAGACTCAATACAGTAGTTAGTAATATCTTTTTTGGAATCATGCTCCTTTCAATCGCCCTATTCTTCTTTATAAATATACGAATAGCATTTGTAGTAGCTGTTGGGATACCTACAAGTTTTATGATAGGGCTCGTTGCAGCTGATCAATTAGGATATAGTTTAAATATGTTATCACTCTTGGGGGCTTTACTAGCTCTGGGAATGCTTGTAGATGAAGCTATTGTAGTTGCTGAAAATATTTACCGTCATCTAGAGATGGGGAAAGATAAGATGACAGCAGCACTAGATGGTGCTACAGAGATGTTTCCTGCTGTTTTAACAGCAACTGCTACGACTATTTTTGCATTTTTGCCTATATTACTTATGACAGGAGAAACGGGTGTATTTATGCGAATACTTCCAATTATGATATCAGTTTTATTGGTAAGTTCACTTTTAGAAGCATTTTTCTTTTTACCTTTACATGCAAAACATACGTTAACTGTAAACAAAGAAGATGCTAAAGCAGATAATATTTGGACAAAAAATAAAAGACTCTATAAAACTATTTTATCTTTTTGTTTAAAATGGAAATATGCAGCATTTATATCATTGGTTTCATTTATTATTATTGGTACTTTTAGTTTAGGTAAAATACTTAAATTTGAATTTATGCCTGATTTTGACACAACTCAAGTTTATATCTCTGGTTCAGTTGGTGTGGGTCATGATATAGATGAAACAGAAGAGATTATACTAAACTTAGAAAAGAAACTTTTAAATAATTTTGAACTAGGAGATGAGATCGATAGTATTAGTTCAGTTATAGGACTTAAACTAGATGGGAAACAACTTCCTCAAAATGAAGAGTTTTATTTTCAGATTTTTGTAAACTTACAAGAAAGAGCACCATCAAACTTTTTTGATAAATATATCAATCCCTACTTAAGCCCTAAGTATGATGATACAGATATGACGAGAAGTCAACCCGCTCAAATAATATCTAATAAAATGACAGCTTTATTAAAAGATGAAATAGGCTCAGAACAATTTCCAGAATTAAATATCTATGTTCCAGGTGCTGGTATTGTAAGTCACGATATAGAACTTAGTTTAAGTAGCGAAAATAAAGATAATTTGTCGAATGCACTTAGAACAATAAAAAATGAGCTCTCAAAAATAGATGGTATTTCCAATATTGCTGATGATGTATTATTGGGTAATCAAGAGTTGAAATTTTCTGTAAATAGCTATGGACAACAATTAGGCTTTACAGAAAGCGACATAGTAAATGAACTTAAACCTTTTTATTTTAAGGGAAGCTTTTCTAAGATGTATGATACTCAAGGAATTGTTGAAATTGTAATGCAATCAAAAAATAAAGATATAAAAGAATCACTTGATAAATTTGAATTAAATATACCAACTAGTACACAAAAAGTACTTTTAAAAGATATTGTTACATTCACTAAAATAGATACACTTAGCCAAATATTTAAAGAAGATGGAATAGCTATACAAAGTATCACAGCATCAATTAATGGAGACCTCACAAGTGCAGAAGTATATGCCAAACTACAACCTACACTAAACAAACTCAAAACTGATGTAATAATAGATATAAAAGGTGAACAAAAAGAGAATAAACAAGTTCAAGAAGAGATGGCACAAGCTGCTGTTATTGCTATTGTACTTATATTTATAGCACTTGTCTGGATGTTTGATTCCATTGTCAAATCATTTATTATACTTAGTACAATTCCTTTATCAATTTTAGGAGTATTCTTAGGACATTTAGTTATGGGATTGAATCTCACTATGCCAGGACTAATTGGTATGGTTGGACTAGCGGGAGTTATAGTAAATGATGGTATAATCATGATGGATTTTATCAAAAAAGCTAAAAATATAGAAGAGCTTAAAGAGTATTCACTTTTACGATTAAGACCAATTTTACTAACATCTCTAACAACAATTTTGGGACTAAGTACATTAATCTTTTTCGCTTCAGGTCAATCTCTTATACTTCAACCTATGGCTGTTGCATTAGGATTTGGAATATTATGGGCTACTGTGTTAAATTTATACTATGTACCTATGTTATATCGACTAATATACTTGCGAAAAGATAAATAAAAAATAAAAGGAAATTTATATGAAAAAATGTGATTTAAAATTAAAAGAATTAATTGAAAGAACTGTGATGCCAGATATCGAAGATAGATTAGATGAAATCTTTGCAGATATAGCCAAAAGTAAAAAAGCTACAGATGAACAAAATGAAGAGATAAAAGAGATGCATGAGATGCGTGACGAATTTAATGAAATTTTAAAAGATATAGAAAATAGAGAATTAGATAAAGAAGAATGTGCTGAATTATACGAAGAAATTATAGATATGATAAATGATTCAGAAGAAGAAGATTAATAGAGGTTTTTAATAAAACCTCTTTATACCTTAATACTCTCAAAGGAAGCCATTGTAGTTGTTTCAGATGAAGAATAACCAGCACTTATATAGCTACCATTTGCATTTGATGCAATATTTAAATAAGAAGATTCACTTTGAGAATTTGAAAAGAAAACACCTAATCCATCTTTTTGTGCAGAAATAAGCTCTTGGGACTCTTCATTTCTACTCATATAAACTTGAAAATTATCCATTTTTTCTTCATTCTTTTTTTCAATCATATCTTCTTTATATTCACTTCGTTCTTGCAAATACTCTATTAATTGAGCGAAAAAGTTGTTTTCTTCATCTGTTTCTTGTTCTTCAGGAATTACATCAAATAAAAGATTAATTGCATTTAAATTTTTTAGATTTTCATTTTCTTCTGCGAGTTCTATTTCAAAAGGAGATTGAAAACTTTCACTTGCAACTTCTATAAAAGTTGCATTTTTTTCATAAAATTCTTGAGTATAGGAAAGATTTAATTCTATACTATATTCACCTTCTGGAGTCTTTATTCTTATTTCACCACTAAAATCAATAGTTGTTTTTTCATAATATTCACTACTAGAAGTATAGGTTAATCCAGTAGGTAAATTTTGCTGATTTGCGTAAGCTTGTACCTCTTCAGGAATATCCTCACTATTTGTTGTTTTAATATTCGGTATTAAAGATTCAGAAGAACTAGAGGATGAATATTGTGCATATGTTGCTTCTAAAATCATTTTGGTAAGTATTTCAGAACTGTTTAAATCATCTTCACTCATATATACTATAGGGGAATTTGTTTCATCTATCTCGCTATTTTCATCTAGTACTTTTTGAGTTTCTTCATTTGAGTTCACTTTGGATAGTGACATTTCGTATGATAATTGAGTTTTTTGGTATTGTACATTTAAACCATATCCAGAGACATTCATAATAAACCTTTTAATCAAGTATTAAGAATTGTATAATAAAGTAGTTAAAAGATAATTTAAAAGAAAAGGTTAATTAATTCATAGCAATAGTTTATTGTATATACTTAGAAATATCCACTACGTCAATTTGTTTTTTATCAAGATATTTCTCGGCATAAATTATATGTAAATCATTTTCCAGAAACAACTTAAAAATATCAGAATCTATATGTTGTCTTTTTACCATAGAGGCCATTATTTCGATAGATTGAGATAAAGTTTTTGCTTCTTTATACGGTCTATCAGAAGCAGTTAAAGCCTCAAATATATCAGCAATAGCCATGATTCTAGATGCAATCGGCATATCTTCAGCAGAAAGTTTTCTAGGATAACCTGTACCTATAAGAGTTTCGTGATGTGCACCTGCATACAATGGTACATTTTTTAAATGCTCTGGAAATGGAAGTTTTTGAAGCATTTTAATCGTCATATGAACATGTTCTTGTATTTTAAATCTTTCTTCATAACTTAATGTTCCGGCTGAAATTGTAAGATTATATACTTCTCCAAAATTATAAAGGTTATCAGGAACTTCAGTTTTAAATCCCATTTGTTCATATTCTTTATAGTCAAAATCTTCGCGGGGAATAATATGTCTCAATTTATCATCTAATAATTTTTCAACCTGTGGAGTTGTACTATTTTCAGATAAAACTCTTTTTTTCTCTTCTACTGCAAGCCCTAATGAATCATCAAAGTTTCGTACCCAAGTTTGAACGGATATCTCTTGTATACGCTTTTTGATATCATCACCCATATATTCGCTACCTATATTTGCATCAGCAAGTATTTGAAACTCTTTTTGCAATCGTAAATATTCTTCTTCTAACCATAAGTCAACAACACTAGCATCTTCTCCATCAAGTTTTCGATTAAGTGCTTCAATAGTTTTATCTCTATGAATCACTTCAAATCTAGTACGTATTTCGTGTATTCTATTTGTAATAGTTTCTAGTTTTGTAGCTTTATCTACAACATATTCAGGTGTAGTTACTTTACCACAATCATGTAACCATGAAGCGATAGAAATTTCTCTTTTTTGATCTTCATTTTCAATGATAAAGTCTTTGAAAATTCCATCATCACAATGATGTGCAATATCCGCAATCATTAAAGACAATTCAGGAACTCTAGTACAGTGCGCACCTGTATGAGTACTTTTCTCATCAATAGCACTTGCCATAAGATATATAAAAGAATCTAATAAATCTTTTTGTGCTACTTGAAGTTTTTCAACCTGATGAAGCTTTACCTGTAATTCATCATATTCTTGTCGTTGACGTTTATCACTTCGTAACATTATTTTATCTTGTCTTTTAATATCTTTGACAAGTTTTTCAGTCATTACATGAAAATTGGTTCTTAATTCCTCTATTTCATTAATTAATTTATTTTCATGTAAATTCATCTAGACCTTTCGTTATTATTTAGAAACTAAATTAATTGTCAAATCTTCAAAGTCTTCAACAAAATCTTCACCTGCTTCTAAAGCACTTTCATTTTCTTCGTCATAAATCCAGTTTATCACTATTTCATTACTATTATTATCCTCTAGTAAATCAAAAAAATCAAAAAATAATTTTGAACTACTAGAATTAAAATAAATTATTTCCATATTTACTGTTGTTATTTTAGCTACATTATTATTAAAATAACTTTTTATCCATTCCATCATAGGTGTATAAAATTCAAATGTATTTTCAGGATAAGATTTACCAACTAATGAGAGTACACCTTTACTATCTAATATTATTTCAGGTGTGTATTTAGTTGCATCTATGTGTAAGTTTTCCATTTAATCTTCCTTTTTCTTATTGTTAATCGTCGTTTTTACATGAAAATAATATTTATCATTGTTTATTTTACTTATATTAAATTCTATATTATCACATCTTTTGGCGATTTCATAAAATCCAATTCCACCACCTTTAGTATGACTTTTTTGTCCACTTTTTCTTAGTTCCCTATATCTCTTTTTTAAAGACTCTTTATCTAAACTTACTACTTCTTCTATAATTGGTTCTATTTTATTTTTATCATCTATAGAAATTATATTTTGACTTTCCACAAAATAAATTTCATCCCCTTCTCTTGAAACAACAATAAGCCCTTCTGGCATTATTTTTCTACAGTTTTCATCTTTTGATTTAGAATAATTCATCATATTTTGTGATAATTCAATAAAAACAGTAAAAATATTATTTGAAACACCCATACTAATTTCATTTCGTTGGGCTTCTTGTTCTAGAGCTTCAGTCATACTAGAGATTAGAGTTTGAGATAAAAAACCACCATATGTTAAAAATATTATTCCATCACGCTCTACCATCTTCTGAATCGCTAAAATATCCATTATTTATCCTTTATTTTATTCGTTTTAGTATATTTAATATCAATTTTTCTTAAGACATCTAAATATAAATTTTGCACCATTTTCAATATTTTCTACACATAAGGAACCATTGTGTTTTACTGCAATTTGTTCACTCATATATAAACCAATACCAGTTCCTTTATCCCCTTCTTTACTAGTTACATTTGCTTTAAAAATGTCACCAATTAAATGTTCAGGAATACCACCTGCATTATCAATAATATTTATGGTATAAAACTTGTCATCTGATTTAATCTCTATATCTATAATTCTATCTTTAATTTGATTTTCAATAAAAGCGTCTTTTGCATTATTAATAATATTTAAGATAAGATGTTTAAACTCATTTTCAACACCTACTAGGGTATAGTTGTCTTCTACTATAAGATTAATTGTAATTAAATTTTTAATAAATTCATCTTTTACCAACAATAAAACTTTATTCACCATATCTTGAACATAAAAATTTTCGACATCTTTATTTGGTCTAAAAAAGGTTCTAAATTCATCTAAAGTATTAGTCATATGTTTTATATTTCTAAAAATATCATTTTGCAATTGTTTAACGTATTGTTCATTTACTAAATCATCTTCAAAATCATATCCTAACATATCAATTTGCATATTTATAATATTTATTGGTTGTTTCCACTGATGTGCAACGGCATCCATCATTTCACCCATAGCTGCCAGTTTTGATTGTTGTAAAATGATTTTGTCTTTTTCTTTACGTTTTTCTATCTCTTCTTCAACTTTTTTTTCTAATTCATTCTTATAACTATCTAGTTCTTCATTTAAAGACAGAAGTACTTGCTGTTGTTTATCACTTTGATTAATAATAATATTTAAACGATTTTCTTTTCTTTTATAGTCTTTAAGTAATTTTTCCAAACTTATTTTTAAAGAGGGATAGTCTTTATCTAAAAAATTTTCTATATTCTCTATATTTTTATTATCCATCCTAATTATCCATTAATTCATTAATTGCTATTTTTAGTTTTTCAAGACGTATTGGCTTTTGCATCACTTTTCTTACTCCAAGTCTTATCGCATTTAATAACTCTTTTTTATCAGTAATTGACGTAATTAGAATAATAATTACCTTATTGTCAATTTCAAGTATTTTTTGTGATAATTCATCGCCTTTCATATTTGGCATCTCTAAATCAGTCAGTATAAAATCAGGACTGTACTCTTTAAATTTTTCAAGCCCATCTATACCATCGACTGCTTCACATATAACTTCATATCCTAATTCAATAACAAAATTAGATAACTTTTTTCGAGATAACCTCGAGTCATCTACAATCATAAATTTCATTTTTTATTATCCTTTATATTTTAAATCCGATGAGAGTTACATCATCATTTCTATCTTCATCACCTTGATATAAGGCAAGCTCATCTAAAAGAACTTCTTGTTGGTCTGCAAAACTTTCATTCATATATTCGTTTATAATGTTGCAAAACCGCTTTTTACCAAATGGGAAACCTTTGTCTCCTCCATTTTGATCTAAATAACCATCAGTTGCTAAATAAAACTGCATCCCTTGTTTTACTTCAATTGTGTGTTCTTTAAATTCGAAATTAGAATCACACTTTTTATATCCAATTGATTGTCTATTACCTTTAATTGTAATAAGTTTATTACTCTCATCAATATAGAATAAAGGTGTTTCAGCTCCACTGAATTTAATTATATTCTCCTTTTTATTATAATATAAAATACAACCATCAAAACCAGCATTTGAAACACTGTATTCATCTTCTTGTCGTAAAAGATGTTTCATGCTTCTATTAAATATTCCAAGAAGTTTACCCGGACTAACAATTTCATCTTTATTATGTTTAATTGTAGCAACGATTTGTCTTTCAATTGCCTTTACTAGCATTGTAACAAAAGCACCTGGTACACCATGTCCGGTACAATCTATAACCATAATTAAACATTCATCTTCATTACGTAATTCTTCAAAAAGATATATATCTCCACCAACTACATCTTTAGGATGCCAAATAGTAAAATATTCTTGAAAGTATTTCATAAAAATATCATTTTTAGGGATAAGAGAGTGCTGAATTAAAGAGGCATATTCAATACTATCTCGAGTATGTTTATGTACTTCGCGTATCTCCTCTTCAATTTTTTTCTGATATGAGATATCAGTTGTCATACCAATATAAGCTTCTACATTATTATAAAGAATAGGCTTTACAGATAATAGTCCAATAAACTCTTTACCTTTGTAGGTTTTATAATGCTGTTCTAAATTCTCAACATAGCCTTTTTCTTTTAATTCATCTAGAATTAAGTCTTTTTGATTCGATATGGTATATATATTTTCAATGTGATTTCCAATAAGTTTATCAACTGATAATTCATATTGTATTTCTGCATATTTATTTGCATATAATATAGTTCTCTTAGATTTTGATGTAATTAATACAGGTAACATAATATTTTCTAAAATCGCTTCTACTTGCTTTTTCTGAATAGTTAACTCTTCAGTACGGCTTGCAACTTTTAATTCCAAGTTTTTGCTTAAATTTTCAATAGCCTTTTTATCTGTAATATCTTGCATCAATGAGCTATATCCAATAAGTTTTTTATTAGAATTATATTCTGGTTCTAAATAGGCCTTAACCCAATATTCTGAACCATCTTTTTTCTTATTCATTATCTCAACTTGATAAGTTTTTTCCTGTTTTAACATTTGCCATATTTTTTTGAAAACTGTTATTGGCATATTGGGATGTCTTACAATACTGTGCGTTTTACCAATTAGTTCTTTTTTAGAATAACCACTAATTTTACAAAAAGCATCACTTACATGAGTTATTTTACCTACTAAATCTGTTTTAGAATACATTACATTTTTATCTAAAGATGTCATCAATAAAAGTAGTTCTTCTTTTTGTTCGTTAATATCCTTCGTTTTTTCTTGTACCATCGCATTTAATTTTCTATTATAAAATAGTATTCCTATTACGATAACAATAATAACAGTAAATATTTTAGAAAGTAATACCCAATCTGTACGTTTAACAATTTTTGCAGTAGACCACTTATCATGAACTACATCAAAAGTGGACTTAGGTATAGTTTGTAAAGTTTTATTTAATATACTCAATAATATTTTATTATCATTATCAACTGCCATACTTAAGTTATATTTTAAATTTGTATAACCAGCAATTTGTAGATCCTTTAACCCATATTTACTCTTATAATAAGAAAAAACAGGTAATGTAGAGATAGCAAAATATACATCTCTATCTATCACATTCTCCAACGACTCTAAATAGGATGATGTCTCTTTAATATCCATATATGGGTATTTAGATTTTAGATTAGTTATAAGTGCAGAACCTTCTTTTCTTGACATAGTCTTTGAGGTGATAGATTCAAAGTTATTTATCAATGGTTGGTCATCTTGTGTTATTATGGCTAGTTTATATTTTAAATATGGTTTTGTAAAATTTGCATAACTTAGTCTTTCTTCTGTTTTAATAGCAGTGGGTAAAATATCACACTTTTTATCTTTCAAAAATTCTTGAGATTCCAGCCATGACAAAGTGGATATAAAGTCATATTCCATAGCTAATTTTTCTTTAATAATATTTAAAATATCTATCGAAATTCCTTGAACTACATCATCTTTTTTAAATTCAATTGGTTCCCAATTTGGGTTTATACAAACCTTTATTATTTTCTTTTTTTCAATATATTGTAATTCTTTCGTTGAAAGTTTTGTTTTATTTTTTGTATCTCCCCAATCTTTATCTCTTAAAAAAGATAATTCATTTTTAGGAATAATTTTAAATGTTTTATTAATGATTTTACTTAGAGTTTTTTTTGATTTATGTAAACCAATGGCAACTTCACCATATCTATCGTAAAGTTCTTCTACAATTTTAAAGTCATACTCCTCTATTAATTCTTCATTAATAAAATATGAAAACATCGCATCAACGCTACTATCTTCTGCAAATCTTTTATACATAGACTCTAAACTATCTAAATTAATTATTTTACTTGAAGAAACTTTCTCTTTAAGAAGTTGATTGGTAATTTCATTTTCTTGTAATAACACAGTTTTATTATGTAAATCTTTTAATGATTTGATATCACTATTAGATTTTTTTGTTACAAGATAAGCTGGAGAAAAATTATAAGCTGTTGTATAAGAGAAAAAAGATTCTCGATCTTTACTCCAGCTAAGTCCCATAATTCCATCTACATCAATTCCACTTTTTGCTTTATCATAGCCATCTTTCCATCCTTTAAATTTAATAGGAACTAAATGTAAACCACTATAATAATTGATAAGCTTTAAAACTTCTGTATGTAAACTATCCCCATTTTTGTCATGTGGCCAATAATCCATAACAGCAATTCTACTAATAGGGTTTTTTTCCATCCAAACTTTTTCTGTATTTGTTAAAATAAGTTTTTTGTCTTCAATAACTTTCATCCATTTATTTGATATTTGTGAAAACTTTTTCTGCATATTATTTTGAATTATTTTATTAATAATACCTACTAAAATTTTATACTCTTTTTTTATTCCCATATAAAGTTTTACTGGTTCACGTGACTTTACAATACTATTTAAGCGTATATTAGTAATAAAATTCTTTTTTATATTATAAGTAGTAGAAGGATTGTCTCCAATAAAAGCAACGCTTTCCCCAGATTTTATAGCTTGTAAACATTCTAAAATAGAGTTCTTTTCAATAATATTTATATCAGGATAATTCTTTTTTATCCAAGTAATGATACTATATCCTTTTACCTGAACAATAGTATGTCCTCTTAAACTATCTAGGCTATTTAAATTAGAATTTTCATTTGTAGTAAATATATACTCAGGAAGTGTTAAATAAGAGCTAGTAAATTCGATAAACTCTTCTCTTTTTTTATCTTTATATAAAGCAGGAAGCATGTCTAATTCACCAGACCGAAGTGAAGATAAAAGCTCGGTCCAACTTTTTCCTGTATGGTATCTTACTTTAAATCCAGCAATATTTGCTATTTCATCAAGATAATCTTTTGATAGACCACCATAATTTCCATTTGAATCAACAAAATCAAAAGGAGCCCAATCCAATTCTCCACCAACATTAATAATAGAATGTTCTTTAATCCATCTTTTTTCGGTTTCAGTTAAATCTATAGCTGAAGAATTAGCAAATAAATTAATATAAAAACATAGAATTAAAAATATTACTCTATACATTTTAAGGTCCTTTTATTCACTAAATTTTTCTTACATAACTTACTTTATCCAATATTTTCTAAGAAATATATTGTTTTATATTTGCAACTAATTTATCAGTTGTAAACCCAAATTTTTCGAAAAGTTCATTAGCCTTTCCACTCTCACCAAAACTACTCATCCCAATAACATGATCTGCAAATTTGTAGTATTCAACGGCAGTAGCAGCCTCAACAGCAATAACAAATGTTTCATCCATATTGATAATCTCTTCAATATAGTCTTCACTTTGCTCACATAATAAATCAAAACAAGGAACAGATACAACATTTACAATTACATCTTGTTTTTCTAACTGGGCTGCTGCATCTAAACATAAAGCAACCTCACTACCAGAAGCCATTAAAGTTACATCAGCACCTTCTCTTTTTTCTAATAAGTATCCACCATTTGAAACATCACCAGTAACTTTTACACCTTTTAGGTTTCTAAGTTTTTGTCTTGAACATACAAAACCTGTAGGAGCATCCATAGTAAGAGCTGTTTTCCAACATTCTATATTTTCTGTAGCATCAGCAGGTCTAAATGTATAGAAATTAGGCATAGCTCTAAATTGAGATAGTTGCTCAATTGGTTGATGCGTAGCACCATCTTCACCTACACCAATACTATCATGAGTCCATACAAAGTGTGTAGGGATGTTTGATAATGCTGCAACTCTTGCAGCTGGTTTTAAATAATCAGAGAAGATAAAAAATGTTGCATTAAATACTTTATATAATCCATAAATATTCATAGCATTTGTAATAGCTGCCATTGAATGTTCTTTAATACCAAAGTGGATGTTTCTTCCTTTTGGAAAATCACCCATACCGATTAATTCAGTTTTATTTGAAGGTGCTAAATCTGCACTCCCACCAATAAAACCAGGTACAGTAGCTGCAATTGCATTTAAGATTTTATGATTTGAATCTCTTGTTGCCATCTCAGAAACTTCAGAAAAATCAGGATAAGAGATATCTTCAAAAATTGGATTGATAAGTTTATTTAACTTTTCTGAATCTTCTGCAGTTAAAGAATCATTCCATGCATCACTTAGCTCTTTTCCGCTAACTGTTTTATCAAAAGCTGTTTTTACATCAGCATCAACTACAAAAGATTTTGATGCATCAAATCCAGCTTTTGTTTTAGAAGCAGCTAATTCATCATTTCCTAAGGGAGCACCATGTGTATGGTGAGAACCTTCCATAGTAGCAGCCCCTTTTCCTATAGCTGTTTTAGCAATAATAAGAGTTGGTTTATCACTATTTCTAGAAGTTTCTAATGCTTTATCAATAGCAGCAAAATCATGACCATTTATAGTAATAACGTCAAAGTTAATTGCATCAAATCTTTTAGCAACATCTTCACTCCACGCAATACTAATATCACCTTCAATTGTAATGTCATTTGAATCATAAATAATAGTTAAGTTTGATGTTTGTTGATGACCAGCTGTTGCACAAGCTTCATAAGAAATACCCTCTTGTAAATCTCCATCACCACAAAAACAATATACATGATGATCAATAACTTCGCTGACAGTATTTAAATCATTTTTCGCATAAGCTGAAGCCATAGCAAAACCAACAGCATTTGCAACACCTTGCCCTAAAGGACCTGTTGTAATTTCTACACCATGAGTGTGTTTATATTCTGGATGTCCTGGAGTTTTACTTCCCGTTTGTCTAAATTGTTTTAAGTCTTCAATTGAAAGATCAAATCCCCAAAGGTGTAAAAGTGAATAAACCATACCAGAAGCATGACCTCCACTAAATACTAATCTATCTCTATTTAACCATGTAGAGTTTGTAGGGTCTACTTTTAAATATTTGCTTAACACAGTAACAATATCAGCCATACCCATAGGAGCACCTGGGTGTCCACTATTTGCTGCTTGTACCATGTCTGCTGCTAAAAATCTAATCGTGTCTGCTTGTTTTTGTAATAATTCTAATGACAATTTATTATCCTAATTTTTTAATTTTAATAAATTATATCTAAATTTTAGTAAAGGGGAAATTTTATGATAAATTCTGCCCCTTTTTGTTTGTAACCATCGTACTCAAATTCACGATTATATACATCTAAAGTACCACCCATTCCATCAACAATCAGATTATAAGTCATGTGTAAACCTAACCCAGTACCTTGAGATTGATGTTTAGTAGTATAATATGGTTCAAAAACTCTTGTTAGAGCTTCTGGTAAAATTCCACCACCATTATCTTTAATTTTTATGATAATTTGTTTATTTAGTTGTTCTGTTGAAATAAATACTAATCTATTTGTATCTTCTTGATTAGCAAGTGCATCTTTTGCATTATTAAAAATATTTATAAAACATTGTGTTAATTCATTTTCATAACCATCAATAGTGATATTTTCATCTAAAGTAAGTATCACATTAATATTTTCATTTTTTATACTACCTTCAACTAGATGTAAAAAAGATTCAATATCATTTTTTAAATTAAATAATTTTTTTATTCTTTCGCCTTTTACAAAATTACGAAAATCATCTATTGTTTTTGATAAGTATTGTGCATTACTATTTATAACATCACAAGTTTTATTAAACTTTTCATCTGTTAACAAGCCATACTCTTTTTCAAGTTGCATACCTGTAATACCTGTAGAAATTACACTTAAAGGCTGTCTCCATTGATGCGCTATATTTCCTATCATTTCACCCATACTTACTAATTTACTTTGCTCATTTAATTTTAAATCTTTTTGTCTATTTTCTTCCATACTTTTTATTAACTTAGAATATAGACTAATTCTATTCGAGAACTGATGTTCATCAATTGGTTTTGTTAGATAATCAATTGCCCCTAATGAAAACCCTTGTTCAACAAATTCTTCTGATTTAAAAGCAGCTGTTAAAAATATTATAGGTATATCTTGTGTGTATTTATTTACTTTTAGCAATTGTGCAACTTCAAATCCATCTATATCTGGCATTTGTATATCTAAAATAATTAAATGAGGTTTTATGCTTAATGCAAAATCTAAAGCTTCCATCCCATTATTTGCTTTAATAATATTAAAATCAGTATCCATTGATTCTAATAGTGCCTCCAAGGAGATTAAATTCGATTTTACATCATCAACAATTAAAATATCTATTAGCATCTTTTCTGGTACACCTTACTTTTTTCATTATATAACTTCATACTATTTGTAAACTCAGTTGGTAAAAATTCACTGTTACCTAAAATCATAAATCCATGAGGAACTAATGATTCATTAAATTTTTTAAGAATAGTATCTTTTAAGTCTTTATTGAAGTATATTACTACATTTTTACATATGATTAACTGAAAATTATTAATGATGCTATCAGTTACTAAATTATGGTTAAAGTATAATATCTTTTCTTTTAATCTTTTTTTTATTTGGTAAAACTTACCTTTTTTTATAAAATAATCTATAAAATTATATTCGCCACCACTCATTTTATAATTAAAGGATGCTTCTTCAAAATTGGGTATATCATATAAACCTGTTTTTGCATGTTCTAATACTTTATTGTTAAAGTCAGTTGCATAAATTTGGTATTTATTCGTTATTCCACACTCTTCTAACAAAATACTTAAAGAATATGATTCCATACCGATACTACATCCTGCACACCATATTTTAAGATAAGGAAATGTTTTTAAATAGGGAACAATTTCATCTTTAAATATTTTCATCTGTTTTGGTTCTCTAAAAAACTCTGTTACATTAATACTAAAATGGGAAAACATTTCATCAAAAATTTCTCTACTATTGAGTACATTCTGCGTATATAGATAAAAAGTATTAATATTTAATTTTATACAATGTATCTCTATACGTCGTATAAGTGTAGAATAATTATAATTTTCAAAATCATAATCATACTTATGTCGAACTTCTATTAAAAAAGAATGTAAAGCTTTTTCTTTTATTTTCATTAATTATTTATTTATCCACATCAACATCATTGCTTGTAATTTTTCTAAATCTATTGGTTTAGTAAGATAATCATCTGCTCCACACTCTAATGCTTTTTGTTTATCTTTAGGCATTGCTTTAGCTGTGACTGCAATAATAGGTAGATGTTTTATAGTAGTATCTAAACGAATCTCTTTCATACATTCATAACCATCCATAATTGGCATCATAATATCCATAAGAATAATATCTATATTTTTATTATTTGATAAAAAAGTTAACGCATCTTTTCCATTTTTTGCATGTGAAATTTCCATATCGTATTCTTGTAAGGCAGAACTTAAAACAAAAATATTTTTCATATCGTCATCTACGATTAAAACTCTTTTATTTTTTAAGTTTAATTTATTTTCTAAACTTATATTTTGGATATCTAGCATAAATTTTTTATTTACTGTAAGGGAAGGTGATTCTAAAAATCGGGTAATTTCATCCCTTAACCTTAAATGAGAATTTGGATTTTTAATAATTATTTCATCACTAATATCATTTAAATAATCTGTTTCTTCTAGAGATAAGTCTCGACCTGTATAAATAAGTATTACAGTATCTTTTCTACTCTCTGATAATTTTTGGCAAATTTCTATTCCACTACCATCAGATAAACCCAAATCAATAATTGCCAGATCAAAATACTTTTCCGAATTAACCTTGATTGCTTCTTCCACACTTTGAGTAGTAATAATATCATAATCTTTTTCTTCACATAAATAATCTTTAAGGGCATTCAAATGCACTATATCATCTTCGACAAGTAGTATCGATTTTGTCTGTACATCTTGTTGTGATTCTATACTATTAATGGTTTTAATAATTTGATTTGATGATACTGGCTTTTGCAAATACCCATCTACTTGAATATCCGCAAAATCTATATCTTTAATCTCTTTACCTGTAATGACCTGAATATGAATATCTTCTGTTAGATGATTTGATTTTAAAACTTTAATCACTTCGATACCATTCATATCAGGTAACCCTAAATCTATAATTGCACCATGAATATGATGCTCTAAAGCTAAGGCTATTCCCTCTTTTCCTGTGTTTGCTATAAATGCCTTGAAACCTTGATCTTCAATAATATTTTTAATAATATTTGCAAAAGAGATATCATCTTCAATAATTAAAAATTGATCAGTCAATACATGTGGTTTTATTTTTTTATTGATTATAAGATTATTTTTATTATCGCTTTCTATATTCTTAGATATCTCTACTTCTTTACTATTATCAGTAATTTCATTCTCATTATACTGATCAACTAAATTAGGCAAATATATTTTAAAAGCTGATCCTTCGTTTTCAACAGAATGAAGCTCTATCTTACCTCCCATTAGTTGTGCTAATTCTTTGCTAATGGATAACCCAAGACCCGTTCCTCCAAATTTTCTATTTGTACTTCCATCTGCTTGCATAAATGCTTTAAAAATAAGTTCTTGTTTATGTGGGGCAATCCCTATTCCCGTATCTTTCACTTCAATTATAATAGGTAATTGTTTAATAGAAGACTTAGAAATAGTTACATCAAGTGTACCCTCTTTTGTAAACTTTAAAGCATTTGAGATAAGATTTCTAACTATCTGATTTAAACGATCTTTATCTGTATAAAAGAAATCATTAAAATTATCATGGATATTTAAAACTAAATTTCTTTCTTTCGCAGAATGTGAAAATACTTCATTATAACTTTTTAATAATTTATTCGAATCTATTTTATCAATTATAAGTTCCATTTTACCAGATTCTATTTTACTTAAATCCAAAATATCGTTTATAAGTCTTAAGAGTTCATTTCCTGACTCATTAATCACTCCAACTTTTTCTAAATCGGATGTTGTTAAATTTCTTTTATTATTCTTCGTTAACAACGAAGACAATAAGATTACTGAATTAAGAGGTGTTCTCAATTCATGGCTCATATTTGCTAAAAATTCACTTTTGTATTGGTTTGAATTCTCTAATTCATCTGCCCTTTTATCAATCTCTAATTTTGCTTTCTCTATCTCTTTATTTTTTATATGTAGATTATCTGATTGTATTTGTAGTTGTAATGCTTGTTCTTCCATTTGCTCATTTGATGCACGCAACTCTTCACTCTGTGTTTGCATCTCTTCTGATTTTACCTCTAGTTCTTCATATGCTAATTGTGACTTTTCTAATAAATTCTTAATTTGTAAGTTCTGAATTGTTGTAAATAATGAGGTTGCTAAAATTTGTGACGTTTTATTTAAATAGTCTTTTTCAATTTCAGTAAACCCTTTTATACTATGCATTTTAATGACACCTTGTAGTATATCAGCATGTAATAGAGGAAAAATAAAGATTTCCTTAGATTGTAAGTTTTTTATTCCAGTATTTCCAGAAAAACTTGAATCATCTAAATCACTTAATAATATAGCTTCTTTTTCTAATGCAACTTGTCCTAAAACACCCTCACCTAAAGCACAACTTTTAATTGTATGCTCATCTATTACTAAAGAAAAAGAAGCTTGTAAAGACAAGATACTACTTTCTTTTTCAAAACTATAGAGAATACTATTACTAGCATTCACATATCTACTACATAAACTTAATGCAACAGTTGATAGTTTTATAGGGTCTGAGATACCAACAAGTTTATCTGTAAAAAACCGAACACTTTCACTAAACCAAATTTCATTTTTATTTTTAATATCATTAGTTCTTAAAAGATCTGTCATAGTACCCAGTGCTAAACCTAAAGCATCATTATTACTTTTTACTTCAATATTATGACTCAAATCATTATTTGAAATAGAGTTTGCTTGACGTACAATCAATTTCAGGTATTCCACCATATCTAAAGTAGCTAAACCAAGTCTATCTTTCTCACTTTTAACCATATTTTTAACATCAACATTACCTATTGATATCGATTCTACAATTTGTGTAATATGTTCAAGATATTCAACCATATCTAAAATAGCAAATCCTAATTCATCTTCACTACTTTTTGCGATTATTGTAACATCATAGTCTCCAGAAGCTAGCTGATTTGATAAAGAGGCAATCTCTTTTAATCTATTTCGCATATTTTGTAAAGCCAAACCTAATTGATCATTCTTACTTAAAAGCTGTATCTCTTTAGAGAAATTTCCACTTGCTACAGCATTTGCCTGTATTATAGTTGTTTCAATTGCATCAATCAAAATAGTAGTAGAGTTAACTATTTGACCAACTTCATCTTTATATTTATAATCAATTTCTTCTTTTTTTATTTCACCTTTTGCAAGTGCTTTTAACTGATTACTTACTATCATCAAAGGACGTACTATTTTATTTATATAAGATGAGATTAAAGCAAATGCAATTAATAATACTGAAACTAAAACCAATACAAACAATACTTTAAATTCTTGCAAATCAGATAAGGCATTACTCGATGATATTTTAGAAACAAAATACCAATATTTTTCTTCAGATATATTATGTATTGGATGTACTTTTTTAAAACTAAATATTTCACCATTAAGCATAAATGTACCGGCTTCATGATTATTAAATTTTTCCCAAACACCTTTAAAATCTTGTTTAAAATTATAATTTGTACCTAATTGGGTTCCCCATTGATATTCATGATTTTTATGGTAAAGATAATCTGCATTCTTATCTAGTAAATAATAGTCTCTATCATCCTGTATTTCTTCTAAATCATGAATCAATTTTAACAATTCATCAGCAAATAAATTAAATACTAAAACACCTTTTTTTTCTCCATTTTTATCAACAATAGGAGTAGAGTATCGAAGGACAGGAATGAAGGGTACTTCTATCTTTTTATTTTCTATGTTAAGATTCATCTCAGATAAAAAGTATTCTCCATTATTTAATAAAATTGCTTTTTTGAAATAGTCTCTATTTTTTTTATCTTGTAAGTTTTTATCCTCTATAACAGTAACTGTATCTTTATTTTTATCATAACTATAAGACATTATCTCTTTTCCATCAATATCTAGAAATCTCATTTTATAATAAACATTTTTTTTGTTCATGAAATCTTTAATAATAATATCAAAAGCATTTCGCCAACTATTCATTTTTTTTGTTTCACCAATACTTTTCCATGATAAATATTTATGTAAAGCAAAACTATTTGCAATAAAATCAATATCAGCTGGAATAAAAGATATACTTTCTTCCATTTCAATTACTTTAGCTTTTGTTATGTTTGTATTTAACGCTAAAGCAGAATTTATATAGGCATTACTTGCACTGTTATATCCAAAATATCCAACTATAGTAACAGATAACAAAATTACAGTAGTAAAAATAAAAAATATTTTATTTTTAATCGAAAGATGTAAATTGTTTTCAAAGAAGTTTTTAATTACATTCATTTTGCTATCTCATCTTTTTCTGTTATTTTATTCTCAATTGAAATTAACTTTCTTAGTACCCACCCCATCATCTGATCTACATCTATTGGTCTTTTATCTTGGTACTGAGTAGAAGCTGGTGTTATATAATGAGTTAAACCAAGGGAAGCTTTAATTGGTTGAAGTTCCACAATAATCATTTCCACCATCCCAAACACATCACTTGAAGTTAAGATATCTTTTTCAAATCCATAAAAATCAACACTTTCAATTCCTAAAGAATGTTGGATTTGTTTAATTTTATTTAATATACGCACTGCACGATTATACGTATCTGAAGATTGAATTTTTTCATATCTTTTTGTTGGTATAGTATGATCATTTATATTTAAGTGTTGCATTATTTTTGTAGTATCATTATACACTCTCATCATTTCGCCAAATACATGTGAAGAGCTTAACCCCTCTTTATTTAACTCATCTAAAGAATACGATACACTATTTAATGCCTTAAAAACATCTAGAGTTGTTTTATTTTTATATTTTTTACTTACAAAATTATTTTGATTTACTATTCCCAGTCTTAACATAAATATATTCAACTCTGTTAATATTCTTTGAGTTTGTTCATAAACTAAAGCTGAATTTAAATTTAATACCGGATCCATATTTACAGGTTCTATAATAGGTAAATTATTATTGTTTCTAAGAATATTAATTTTAATCATTATCTCATAGGTTTTTTGCCATGTATTTCTTGGCTTTAAAACAGCATTAGTTTCTAACTTCTTACTAGATTCTTCTAAATGGATATGATTAACATTAAAAAATTTATGAATTAAATGTATTTTATTTTGAATAATCTTTACTTCAGAAAAAACTTCATTAGTAGTTATTTCAACGGCTTGAAGTGTCGAAACACTTATAATTGTCAATACAATACATTGTATTATTTTTTGGAATATATTCACTTTTACCTTACACAAACTTTATTACGTCCCGTTTCTTTTGCTTCATATAGTGCTTCATCTGCTCTAAGTAAAACAGAATCTACAGTATCACCTTTTTTAAATTGAGTCAATCCTATTGAACAAGTTTTCTGTCCTATTGTTTTGAAATTTAATTTTTCAATTATTTTTCTTAAATTATTAGTCACGAAAGTTGCATCTTCTAATTTTGTACAAGGCAGAAGTAAAGTGAACTCTTCCCCTCCCCATCTTGCAAATACATCGGTATTTCTGATATTGTTTTCAATTGTTTGAGCAAATGTTATAAGAGTTTCATCCCCAACAACATGACCATGAACATCATTTACTTGCTTAAAAAAATCTATATCAAATATTGCAAAACTCAGTTCGCCACCATATCTTGCAAATAACTTGTACTGCTCATCAATACAATCGTTAAATTTATTTCTATTATAAATATTTGTCAATACATCATACGTTGCTTTCATCTCATATCTTTTAGATTGAGTGATTATTGATGTAATATTAGTTAATGTAATAACAAATTTATCCAGATTACCTATAGGATTAACATCAATAACAAATGTTTCTGGTTGAAAAGTATTATGATTGAGTAATAATATAGAATATGGAGTATTTTCTTTACTTGATAACTCACTTAACCAAGGTACAGTATTATTTAAATCACTTAAAGAAAAATAGTTTTCATATTCCATAAATTGGCTAACCAAAGAACCATAAGTAGATATAAACTCTTCAGTATTATGTACACAAAAAAAAGAATAAAAACTTTGATTTGCATTGATAAGTCCATTATCATCATGTATCAAAATCATATTTTTTTGAGCATTTAGTACTGATTGATTAAATGATATTTGATCTTCTAGTTTATTATGCAACTCTAATACTTCAAATTGAGATTTTATTCTTGTAAAAAGTACATCTTTATCAAAAGGTTTTAATAAATAATCAACACCATATTTAAATGCATTTTCAATTGTATTATGGGTTTTATTTTCAATTAAAAAAATCATAGGTATATGATTGATTACACTATTAGATTTTATTAATTTTGCAGTTTCATAACCATCTGTATCGTCTATCATTGCATCTAAAAGAATCATATCTATTGATTCTTTTAGTAAAATATTTATAGCTTCATTTCCATTTTTTGCAAATATTAGACTAAATTCTTCTATTTTATTTTTAAATAATAATTTTAATTCAGTCAGATTTTCTTCATTATTATCAACACATAATATTTTATGCACCTAATTCCCTTATCATTATAATATTTTAATTTATTATAGCATTTATTTTAATAACAAGTCTTAAAGTGGTATTAAATAGTGATTTATACTTATATTACATAAAATTTAATTTTTTTATGTTAGTATTCGATATTTAATTAACAAATTTTAAGGCAACGTATGAAAAACTTAGTGATAGTGGAGTCACCAGCGAAAGCTCGAACTATATCAAAATTTTTAGGATCAGACTATACAGTTATGGCATCTATGGGTCATGTAAGAGATCTTCCTAAATCAAAATTGGGATTTGATCCTGAAGATAACTTTAAACCTCAGTATATGGTTTCTAGAGATAAAAGTAAAGTTATCGCAGATTTGAAGAAAAAAATCAATAAAGACACTGTTATTTACCTCGCGGCCGATGAGGATAGGGAGGGAGAAGCAATTGCCTGGCATCTTATCCCTGCACTTAAAATAGAAAAAAACCCATTAAAAAGAATCGTTTTTCACGAAATCACAGAAAAAGCAATTTTAACTGCCTTAGAAAGTCCTAGAGATGTAGACCAAAACCTAGTTGATGCTCAACAAGCCAGAAGAATTTTAGATAGAGCTGTTGGATATAAACTATCACCTCTAATTTGGAAAAAAGTGAGATATGGTTTAAGTGCTGGACGAGTACAAAGCGTTGCTGTAAGAATTTTAGTCGATAGAGAAAAAGAGATTGAAGCTTTTATCCCTATAGAATTTTGGAAAGTTAAAACAGAATTTAATACTCCAGAATTAAAAGCAGACTTAGCAAAAATCAATAATAAACTAGCAAAAATAAACAATGAAGCAGAAGCAAAAATCATTGAAGATTCATGTAAACAAGGTCAATATGTACTTGAAGATATTGAAGAAAAAGAGAGTAAAAGAAATCCTGCTCCTCCTTTTACAACATCAACTTTACAACAAGAAGCAAGTAGAAAAGCTGGTTTTGGTGTAAAACAGACTATGATAGTAGCGCAACAACTCTATGAAGGAAGTGTGACAATTCCAGGTCATACTGGTGGTCTTATTACATATATGAGAACAGATAGTGTAAACTTATCTTCTTTTGCTACAAGTGCAGCTAAAGAAGTTATTACATCTGAATACGGAAATGAATATGCGCTTGCAAAACCAAGACATTATAAAAGCAAAGCAAAAGGTGCTCAAGAAGCCCATGAAGCAATACGTCCAGTTAATTTAGCTCTTAAACCTAGTGATGTTAGGGATTATTTAGACCATAGTCAATATAGACTCTATAGTCTTATTTGGAAAAGAACAATTGCCACTCAAATGGCACAAGCAGTTGTAGCTAATACTACATATAAAATTACTGCAGGAAAAAATAAAGAATATGAATTTCAATCAAAAGGTACTAGAATAGTGTTTGCAGGATTTATGAAATCATATACAGAAGGTAGTGATGACCCTGAAGCTGCATTAGATAATACAGAAAAGATTTTACCTACAATAGAAAAAGGTACAATATTAAATCTTGAAAAACTTATTACTGAGCAAAACTTTACTAAACCACCTGCAAGATATACTGAAGCTTCTTTAGTTAAAAAAATGGAAGCTGAAGGTATCGGACGACCTTCTACATACGCTCCAACAATCGCAACTATTCAAGCTAGAGAGTATGTTATCAAAACAGAAGACAAAAAACTAAAACCTACGTTAATCGGTACAGTTGTTAATGATTTTCTGGTTGAACATTTTGATGATATCGTGAGTCTTGGATTTACAGCTCATGTAGAAGAAGAGTTTGATAAAATTGCAGATGGTGAAATGGCATGGCAAGATGTTATGAAAGAGTTTTATGAGCCATTTGTTAAAAATGTTGATGATAAAACAGAAAATGCGCCTCGTGCTAAATTTTCAGACATAAGAGAATTAGGTGATCATCCAGAGTTAAATAAACCTATTACTGCTAGAGTTGGACAATATGGACCATATGTACAGTGTGGAACAAAAGAAGATGAAGAGAAACCAAAAATTGCTTCTATCCCAAATACTATCAGTGTAAATAGTATTACATTAGAAGAATCACTTGTGTTACTACAACTTCCAAAAGTTTTAGGTCAAGATGAAAATGAGAATGACATTAAAGTAAATATAGGTCGATTTGGTCCATATTTACAAATCAAATCTGAATATTTTTCTTTAAAAGAAGATGATCCTTACACAGTAGAGTTACCTCGTGCCTTAGAAGTGATAAAAGAACTTAAAGAGATAAAAGCAAAAGCACTTTTAAAAGATTTTCCAGAGGAAGAGACTCAAATCTTAATAGGAAGATATGGTCCATATATTAAATCTAAAAAGAAAAACTATAAATTACCAAAAGAGTTAGATGAACAAGATATCAGAGCTTTAAATTGGGACGAAGTAAAAGAGATCATTAAAAATCAACCTGTAAAAGGTAGACGTGGAGCTACAGCCAAAAAAGCACCAGCAAAAAAATCTACGACAGCTAAAAAAGCACCAGCTAAGAAAAAAGCTACAACTGCAACTAAAAAACCAGCTGTAAAAAAGACAACCACAGCTAAAAAAACTACTTCCATAAAAAAAGAGACTAAATAATAATTTAGTCTCTTTTAGATATTAGTTAATACAATTTTCTATATTATAAATTCTTATTTCATAAGATAGTTAAAGCTTCCGTTATAGTTACAGCGTGAATTTTATCTATGTTTTTATTATGAATAACCAACCGTAGTTTGATTAGTTTATCTAAGGCATCTTCTATCTCAAAATCCATTGGAATATTAAAAGTATGTTGAATAAATTCTTCAATATTACTATCTAATTCTTCTTTAGAAAGAGGCTTTTTATTTTTCAGAATAAATAAATATGCTAAAAAAACCTCTTTTACCTCTTCATCTTCTGCCATATCTAGAATATGTGAGATTGCACCTGCATTATTATCTAAATTGTAAAAATAAAGGTTCTTAGTTAACTTTGCCATATATTTTGTTCTATGTGTAAATATAGATGTAACTTGTCTTCCTATTATAGCTATAAATGCACCAAGAGCACTTAATAATGCAATAGGATCAAGACTAGCTGCCATTTTTCCAATCAATGTTGCAGTTCCAGCTACAGTACCTCCGCCTCCAGTTATAGTCAACTTTATTTTATCTAAAAGAGATATTTTTACCTTAATATTAGGAAATAACATCTCTAAATCACTCTGAGGTATATCTTTAAAAAGCTTTAGATAAATACAATCTTTCCCATCTATTTGTTGTTTAAAAAACAAAAAAAGTCTTCGATATATTTTTGTCTTAACTATCTCTTTTTTTAAATATAATGATTTAGGAGTTCTTTGTTTTTCTTCTCGTATTGCACTACCTCTAAAAAAAAGGTGTAAATTATCAAACTCTTCAAAATTTACACTAACATCTACACCATAAGGTGAAGTTTCTTCAATAGCGTCATTAATAGTATCTTGCGTGAGTTGTTCGTAGTTTGCACTATTTAAAAGAGGAATAATATCACCTAGAAGCTTTTTCTCTTTTAATAGTAAGTCTTCTTGTGAAAATGTTTTTAAAGTAATAGTATCTCTATCAGGATTAAATGGATGATAATTTGTTTTTAACTTTAAGAGTTCACTGTGAAACTCTTTATGGTAATAGTTTCTTAATTTACTACTAAATTCTAACAGTAAATCATCGTCAATAATTTGAAGCTTATTTACTTCCTCTTCGAGTTCTATAAAAGTGATAGGTATGAACCTTTCTAGTTTATTGTGATTATAATTAATATTCACAATTAATCTTTTTTAATCCACACTTTAAATTTCCAAGCAGGACTTTTTATTTTTTCATCTACTATAATTGCGTCGTATTCTTTTTTTTCAGTTAAGTCCCAAGTACTAAAATCAATCTTTTTTAAAAAAGCATCAGCTTTACCATCGAAGTTTACTTCTGATAAATACATTTTATCAACATAAGGAAACATAGTTTCATAAATATTAGCACCACCTATTATAAATAATTCCTCTTCTCCTGATTCTCGAGCGAAGTTTATAGACTCTTGAATATCGTTAAAAGTATATACACCATCACACTCAAATCCACTGTTTGATAATACTATTGAAGTTCTATTTGGAAGTGGTTTTCCTATCGATTCGAATGTTTTACGCCCCATCAAAATATGATGTCCAGATGTTATGGTTTTGAAATTCTTAAAATCTTCAGATATATGCCATAACATTTGATTATCTAGCCCAATTTCCCAATTTTTTCCATAAGCTACAATCATTGAAATTTTCATACTATTTACCTTTAAACTGCCATTTTAGCTTTGATTGATTCATGGCATTCATAACCAACTAACTCAAAATCTTCCATTGTAAAATCTTCTATGTTTCTAATATTTGGATTTATTTTCATAGTTGGTATTTTAAATGGTTTACGAGAGAGCTGTAAATTTACTTGATCATAATGATTAGAGTAAATATGTGCATCACCAAAAGTATGAACAAAATCCCCTACTTCAAGATCACACACTTGAGCTATCATCATAGTAAGTAATGCATAAGAAGCGATATTAAAAGGAACACCTAAAAATACATCGGCGCTTCTTTGGTATAATTGACAAGATAATTTTCCATTGGCTACATAAAACTGAAAAAAAGTATGACATGGAGGAAGTGCCATTTTTTCTAATTCTGCTACATTCCATGCTGAAAGAATCATTCTTCTTGAGTCTGGGTTTGTTTTGATTTGATTTATAAGTTCAGATAATTGATCTATAGAAGTTCCCTCAGTACCTTTCCAAGAACGCCATTGTGCACCATAAACAGGACCTAACTCTTTTACTGTATCAGTGTTTACATAACCTAAATCTTTCCCTTGGGCATCTGCATTTGCAGTCCATACAGTTTTTTTACCGATTAAGTTAGCTGCAATATCACCAAAATGAATCTCTGCTAATCTTCTCTCATCTGTACTACCTTCAATAAACCATAATAACTCAGATATGATAGCTTTTAAAAATGTCTTTTTTGTTGTTACCATCGGGAAACCATCGTTTAAATCAAATCTCATTTGATATCCAAAAACTGAAGTAGTTCCAGTACCTGTTCTATCTTCTTTTTTTACACCTTTTGTTAAGATGTGATCTAATAAATCTAAATATTGTTTCATATTATACGTTTTCCTTTGTATTATATTCTTTTTTTAAAGATATACTTATTATAAGTGATGAAATTGGAACTATCAAAAATCCTAAAACATATGAATAAATATGTAAATAACCATTGTTATTAAGATAAAAAAATCCTATTACTAAACCAACATATCCAAATATTCTATATAAAGATGCCATTCCTGCAAAACCAGATTTAAAATTAGCAAAATGATTTTGTTTTATAGGTTTCATAGCCTCTTTTATCTCTTCTTTTGTTGGGGCTTCATTAATCTCTAATTGTGGTGCTTCTGGTGAATACAAATCATACTTATCATCCATCTTATCAACTTCATCATAACTATCATCTTCATTTACATGATTTTCAACTCTATTTTGAACATTTTTTTGATATCCTAAATATGAACCAATAGTCACAATAAGAGAAGAGAAAAATGCAATTTGAGTATTTAGAAGCCAATCAGTATGAGCAGATAATAAACAAAATACAATTACTCCAAGATCAACAATTGCAAATATTTTTAATGATTTTTTAATCATCGGCTTCTTTATTTATACCATGTTCCATTGCATATTTATATTTTGGATCTTTTGCTAATTCATCTAAACCTTTTTTTGCTCTCTTATATGCCTTATAAACATTTAAAATAGCTGCTGCCACACCATAAGCAATTCCAACCCATAAAGTCCAAGTATATCCAGTCCAAGACTTTAATAAAAGTCCAATACCTACACCTAAAGCAATAGCAACAACAATAGAAATACCTAAAGACATATTATCTAAAGCTTCCAGTTTATCTTTATGCTTTGGAACTTCTTTTACTTCAGTGGCTGTTGTTTCTTCTGTTTTAATATCTTTTTCCATTAGTACTAATTTACTATTTTATATATGTACAACAGTAATCTGTTGGCTCTAATACTTTGATATCAAAACTAGAATTTGCAGGTACTTCAAAATAACTTCCACCTTTGATTATTTCCATATTTCCCTCTTCACCTTTGATCTCTACTTCAACATGTCCCGCAATGATCTCCATATGTTCTGCATCTTCAGTACCAAATGTATAGTTACCAGGCATCATAATCCCAAGTGTTTTTCTCTCACCATTTTCTTGAATAACTGTTCTACTTGTAACATTACCTTCAAAATATATATTTGCTTTTTTAATGATACTCGCATTTCCAAATTCTGTAGTAGGTTTTTCTTTTTCTATCTCATAATCAACAACTTTTGTGTGTGTATCTAAAGATTTTACAAATGTTACAAACTCAACATGTTTATCATCAATAGCATAATTAAATAACGCTTCTTTATCATCCAGAACAACTGTTAAAGATAAATCAAATGCTCTTTCTTCATCTGCAAAGTTTACACCAACTTCTAATGCTCTAATATAAGGAATAGAACATTTTAAATCGTTTAACATCTCTACTATTACATCTTGTTGTTTCATACCCTCTTCTGATAGTTTAAAAAATACTATATGTTTAATCATTTTGTTTTCCTTTTATTTAATTAATTTATTCTAATTTATATTTATAAAGTTGCCATAACTTCATCGGCAGCTTTAATAGTTGCATCTATCTCTTCATTTGTCATTGTGTCACATATAAAACCTGTTTCATATTGACTACAAGCAAAATAAAAACCTTTTTTAATCATTTCATGATGAAATTTTGCAAATCTATCAAAATCACTAGTAGCAACTTCTTTCATGTTTGTTGGTTTCGTATCATTAAAGAAAAATCCAAACATACTTCCTCTTGTGTCTACTTGTAAAGGAATATTATTTTTTGTAGCAACTTCTTTTAAACCAGTAGTAAGTCTTACAGCTTTTGCATTTAATCTATCATAAATAGTTACATCTGCTTTTATTTTTTGTAAAGATTTTAATCCAGCTGCCATAGCTACAGGATTTCCACTTAGTGTTCCAGCTTGGTATATTTTACCTTCAGGACTTAGCTGTGCCATAATTTCATTTCGTGATGCGAAAGCCCCAACAGGCATACCTGCACCAATAACCTTTCCAAAAGTCACGATATCAGGTACTGTTTCTACAATTCCAGAAGCTCCTGTTAAAGATGCTCTAAATCCACTCATAACTTCATCAAAAATCAACATTGTTCCATGTTTGTCACATAGTTCTCTACATTTTGCTAAAAACTCTTCTGAAGCAGGCACTAACCCCATATTTCCAGCCACTGGTTCTACAATAATACAAGCTATATCAGAAGACTGTTCAAAACACTTTTCTAATTGTGCTATATTATTAAACTCAGCCAATAAAGTATGTTTAGTTAAATCAGCAGGAACTCCAGGAGAACTTGGTGCTCCAAATGTAGCCATACCACTTCCAGCAGATACTAAAAGTGAATCACTATGTCCATGATAACAACCTTCAAATTTAAGAATATCATCTCTACCTGTAACTCCACGAGCCAATCTAATAGCAGACATAACAGCTTCCGTACCAGAACTTACAAATCTAACTTTATCTAAGTTATCATACATATCAATGATTTCACTTGCAAGTTGTGTTTCAAGCTCTGTAGGTGCACCAAAAGAAAGACCATTTTTAACAGTTTCTAAAACTACATTTTCTATATCTTTATCGCAATGTCCAAAAATAAGTGGTCCCCAACTTTGGATAAAATCTAAATATTTATTTCCATCAACATCTATAAGATAACTACCCTCACCTTTTGCTATAAACGGGGGAGTACCAAGTGCTCCACTAAATGCTCTAACTGGAGAATCAACTCCACCAGGAATCACACATTTTGCTTCTTCATATGCTTTTATACTTTTATCAAACATCATTATCCTATGTATTATTATATTTTAATTATTATAGCAAAAAGTTGTTTAGAAATATAAAATAGATTTTGATTTCATTTTCATTAAAATTTGATACAATGATATTGTATAAATAAAATCACAATAGAAGGAAATAATTATGCGATTTGCACACACGAATATTGCAGCAAGAAACTGGGAAACATTAGCAGATTTTTATATAAATGTTTTTGACTGTAAACCAAAACCACCTAAAAGAGACTTAAAAGGTGAATGGCTAGATAAAGCGACAGGACTTCAAAATGCAAGACAATTTGGTATGCACTTATCTTTGCCAGGATATGATGAAAATTCACCAACTCTAGAGATTTTTAGTTATGATGAGTTTATAACAAATAAACCCGTTATGGCAAATCATATAGGATTTACACACATCGCATTTGAAGTGGATGATGTTGATGTAATACTTAAAAAAGCTTTAGAACATAATGCTAGTAAACTTGGAGAAGTTATTGAAAATAAAATTGAAGGTGTAGGAATTTTAAAATTTACTTATTTTCGTGATCCAGAAGGCAATATTATAGAAATACAATCTTGGAAATAACGACTAATAAAAACACTTTGAAACACTCAATTATCATCTTTGATGGAGTTTGTAACTTTTGCAATAAATCTGTAAATTTCATCATCAAAAGAGACCCTAATACCCATTTTTTATTTACTCCAAATCAAAGTGCTAAAACACAAGAGATATTGGAAAAATACAATTTATCTGATATTACTTTGGATACATTGGTTTTAATAAAAGATGATAAATATTACCTAAAAAGTGAAGCGGTATTTGAAATCATCAAAGATTTATCTGGATTTTGGTATTTTTTTGGGATATTTAGAATTTTGCCTTTGTCTTTTCGTGATTATTGCTATACTTTTATATCAAAAAATAGATATAATCTCTTCGGGAAAAAAGACTCATGTATGATGCCCAGTGATAATTTAAAAAATAGATTTATTTAAAAAGGAAATAAAACAATGAAACTAGTACTATTTACACTTTTATCTATCTCTGCTCTTTTTAGTTTTGAAAAACTTACACAAGAAAATTTTGAAGAAAAGACTTTAAATAAAAAAGTAATACTAGATTTTTATTCAAAATCATGTAGAACATGCAAAGATTTAGTAGAAAGTTTAATAGAATACAATGAAAATAAAAAACAAGATGTGGTTATTTATAAGATAGATATAGAAGAAGAAATAAGTTTAGCAAAAGAGTTTAGCGTAAGAGTAATACCTACTTTGATATATTTCAAAGATGATGATATAATAGAGCGTGAACTTGGTACAAAAACACCTGAGCAGATAGCAAAAAGTGTTCAGGAATATCTACAGTAATGAGTCAATTTGATATTGTATACTTTAAAGGTAATCCTAATTCTGGTACTTCAAAACAACATGAACAAATAAACCAAACCATAACAAGCCTTATAAATAAATACACTTATACAATAATGGATTCAGAACAAAATAATATATCACAACTTAATATTCCAAAAGCAAAAATATATATTGGATTTTCGAGAGGTTCAAGATACTTAAAAAAACTAAATAACAAAGCTTTAAAAATCTCTATAGGTGGAGTCTCTAGTACAAAAGTACATCTTTTTAAAAATAGTAATGATAATATACTTTTAGGCGATGTATCAGAAGATTCACTAAAAAGCCATTTTATAATAGAAGCACAAGATAAACTTCAAATACAATCACTTATAGATAATTTTTTAATAAATTTATAAAAAGTTACACAGTAAAAAGCTATAATCTCAAATGAATAAGTTAACTAAAATTATTATTGTAGCTTTTGTGCTTTCTATTTGTATACATTTTGGGATGTATATGATTATAAATAAAAGCATACATCAAAACATATTAAAAATGAATACTTCAAATAAAAAGACAGATAATAACAAAAAAGGTCTTGTAAATATACAATATGTAAAAATCAAAAGTGTTAAAAAAGTTGAACCAAACATCCAAACAACGAAAAAACTTATAAAAAAAGTTCAAGCTAAAAAAACTGTAAAGAAAAAGACAAACAAAATAAAAACTCTTAAAAAAAATATTCGAAAAATAAACTTACCTACAATAGAAAAAAAACCAATCGATTTAAAAAAGTTTTTTACAATACAAAAACAAGAGAGAGACAATACTGAGATAATAGAAAAAGAACAGAAAAAAGCACTAAATAGACAAGATGAAATAAAAGAGATTCAACAACTTCCAGCACTTACACAAAGCTATATTAAGTTATACGGTGAGCAGTATTTTGAATATTCAGAAACACAAAGAAGATATCTCAAACAAAATTTAAATAAAATAGGTAAAATTACACAAAGATATTTAGAGTACCCCCAAGTATCAATAAGAACAAAACAACAAGGCACAAATGTGGTAGAATTTTATTTTCATCCAAATGGTGATATTACAGAACTAAAATTAAACAATAGTTCGTATTATACTGCACTTGATGAGAATACAATAGATACAATAAAAATAGCGTATCAAAACTATCCTAAACCACTTGAAAAAGTAAAAATAATCATATTTGTAAAGTACCTCCTATATTAATGAAAATATCCCTCATAATCCCAACATATAATAGAGAAAAACTTCTATCTAAGACAATTAGTTCAGTTTTAAACCAAACAGTAAAAATAGATGAAATAATAATCATTGATGATGGTTCAACAGATAATACAAAAGAGATAGTAAATAACTTTCAAAATAACACTATAAAATATATCTACCAAGAAAACAAAGGTGTCTCAAATGCTAGAAATCATGGTATAAAAATAGCTTCTTACGAATGGTTGAGTTTTTTAGATAGTGACGATATTTGGGAAGAAGAAAAAATTGAAAAACAGATAAAGTTTCATAAACAAAATCCTCATATATTTTTGTCTCACACCGATGAACTATGGATGTTTAATAACAAAATAATCAAACAAAAAAAGCATCAACTCAAACCATCTGGTTTTTGTTTTGAAGAAAATATTCCAAATACACTTATAGGGGCTTCTACACTTATAGTTCATAAGAAAGTATTTGAAGATGTGGGCTACTTTGATGAAGATTTGATTGCTTGTGAGGATTATGATTTATGGCTAAGAATATTACGAAAATATGAATTGGGTTTAGTAGATGAAAAACTGATAACTAAAATAGCAGGTCATGAAAATCAGCTTTCATTTTCTACAAAACTAATGGACAGATATAGAATATCAGCACTCCAAAAACATCTAGATTCTCAATATAAAGAGAGCATATCAAATGAAATTATAAAAAAATGTGACATACTTATAAAAGGTGCGATAAAACATAATAATCAAGAGATAAAAGAAGAGTACTTAAAATTAAAAATGTTAAGTACTAATTAGCTATAATCATCACTATGTTAGAGAATGAAAATTACCCATATAAATTTGATGAAACAAAATGTGACTCTTGCGAAGGTAACTGTTGTATAGGAGAATCAGGATATATATGGATTACAAAAGAAGAGTGTATTAAGCTTGCAAATTTATTAAAAATATCAGTCGATGAATTAGGTGAAAAATACTTATTTAAAGTCGGCTATAAATATTCTATTAAAGAAAAGCAAATTTCACAAAATAGTTTTGCCTGTATGTTTTTTGATTTAGATAAAAAACAATGTGGTGTTTATGAAGCAAGACCAAGCCAATGTCGAACATTTCCTTTCTGGGAATATTTTAAAAATAATATACAAGAGGTAAAAGACGAATGTCCCGCTATAGTAGACTAATATTTCTTACGCTATTTTTATTTACTTCTTTTTCTTATGCAACAGAAGAACGTGAAGATTTATTAATCATGCTAGCACTAGATAGTGAAAAAGCACACAAACCTCTTGCAAGTTTTGAATACTATGACAAACTATATCAAACTACACAAAAAAAAGACTATTTAAAAAAAGCTATTTTCTATAGTTTTAAAGCTAAAAAATTTAACCAAATGTACCTATTATCAAAACAAGCATTAAAAGAGTTTCCAAAAAATAAAGAATATTATACTCAGCAAACTATCATAGCCTTGCTATCACAGTCTAAAACAGAAGAAGCATTAAAAGAAGCAAAAAAACTGCTTAAAAAATATCCAAATGCTACAAGTTATGAGATCATGGCAAATGTATATTATGCGATAAAAGAATACACAAACTCTTCAAAGTATTATGAAAGTGCCTACACAATAAATCAAAATGAAACTACGCTTATAAAACTAACAACAGTTTTATATACTTATCTTGACCAAAAAGATGTAGCCCTTGCTTATCTTGAAACATACCTACAAACAAAAGGTTGTACTAAATTAGTATGTGACAAACTGATGTTAATATACCAAGAGCAAGGAAATGTTGATGGTATGTTATCTATATTAAAAAGAATGTACCTAAAATATAAACATAATCCAGCTTTAGATAAAACAACGTTAATTATTCAAAATCTTATCGTGACTCTTTTAGAAAAAAAAGATATTAAAGAAGCCATTAAATTCCTTGAAGAGACAAAAATAGATAAAACAAAACTGATAAATCTTTATTATCAAGATGGACAATTAGAAAAAGCTCTTAAAATGACTAGAAAACTTTATCGAAAAACAAGAAAACCAGAACTACTTGGAAATATTGCTATGTACGAGTTTGAGTTAGCTACAGACAAACAAAAAGTGATGAAACATGTAATAGCAAATTTTGAATTAGCACTATCTAGTGGAATCAATAATGCAAGTTACCAAAACTATTATGGGTACTTACTTATTGATTTTAATATCAATATAGAAAAAGGTATCAAACTTATTAAAAGTGCACTAAGAACAGCTCCTAATAATGTGGCATATCTTGACTCTTTAGCTTGGGGATTTTATAAACTTGGAGAGTGTAAAAAAGCATTAACAATTATGAAAAAAGTTATTAGTGTAACAGGACTAAAAGACCGTGAGATAAAACTTCATTGGAATAATATTAAAGAATGTAAAAAAGGAAATAAAAATAAATGATTTTAGATGATATAGTTGAAAAAACAAAATATGACTTAGAAAAGAGAAAAAAAGATATCACGTTAGAGATGATGGGTAGAAGTTTATCAAGTAATCCTTACCCACCAAGAGATGTAAGAAAATTTTTAACTGCAACTAAAGAAGAACCTATCAGAATCATTGCTGAAGTTAAAAAAGCAAGTCCAAGTAAAGGTGTAATCAGAGAAGACTTTGATCCCTTATCAATTGCACAAACATATAGTCAAAATGGTGCTAATGCCATTTCAGTATTAACAGAACCTCATTTTTTTCAAGGGAATTTAGAATACTTAACAAATATTAGAAGATATGTACCTACTCCACTTTTAAGAAAAGATTTTATTGTTGATAAGTATCAAATAGTAGAAGCTTTAGTATATGGCGCAGATTTTATACTCTTAATAGCTAAATGTTTAGCAAAAAAAGAGTTACAAGAGCTTTATGACTATGCTTTACATTTAGGACTTGATGTTTTAGTAGAGATTCATGATGTTGAAGACTTAAAAAAAGCTATGGCTTGTGGAGCTCATATAGTTGGTATCAACCATAGAAATCTTGAGACTTTTGAGATGGATATGAATCTTTGTCATCAACTGATACCGATGATTCCAAATGGTAAAATTATAGTTGCTGAAAGTGGTGTAACGGAACAAAGTATTATTAAAGAATTAAGTGAATCTGGAGCTGATGCATTTTTAATTGGTGAACACTTTATGAGACAAAATGATATTGGTGCTGAAGTTAAAAAACTAAAAAACAGTCCTACAAACCTTTTTAAATAATCTTTTAAAGCTTTTATGGAAGACCTAAAATCCCAAATCATAGATAAGTTTACTAAAGAGATAAACTCTTTAGACTTATCTTCAAATGAAACTATATTAACTTTAAAATATAATGCAATTGTAGAAAATATTTTAAATACTATTATTGTAAAAAAAGAAAAAATAAATATTCCTTTTCATCAAACAACAAATGACAATAATTTAGAGCATACCTTTGATAATACTTTTGGTCTCTGTGCTGGAAAATCTGCAGATACAGTTCTTTCAAGTAATACGACACCAAGATTATCAAGTAATACACAAAGAATGGATTCCCAGACAAAAGAATCTACAACTATTCCAAATAATTTTTCATTAACTTACGAAATGAAACAATTTGCTCAATCAAAATTTCTACAAAATATTGAAGATATATTTGAAGATTTTAAACTTTATTATCAAAGTAAATCAACTACAAATACTGATTGGGAGCCTGTTTGGAAACGATGGGTTCTCAACCAAAATAAATATAAAAAACATTTAGTAAAAACAACCATAGATGAAAATATATCTTTAGATAATGATATGATGATTACAGCAAAAAAACATATAGATAAAGAAAATATCACATTAGAATTCACTAAGTTTAGAAACCATTATATTGCTAATGGTGATTTAAAAGTATCTTGGGGAAATGTATGGGAAAATTGGTGTATCAATCATAAGCAATTCAAACCAAAAGTACCACGAGAACAAACAGCCAAACAAAAAGAAAAAGCTGATTATAAATGGGATTTTAGAAAAGCTAAAGATATTAGTGATAAGATAAAGGACTGGTTAGAGTTTGATGCTAAGATAAACTGGATGGAAGAGTACTATTGGAAAGATATCCGACAGTTTGAAATCAAAACAAATGATGGTATTTTAAAATTAGCTTGGACAAAAATGCCTCATCCTGATTTTAATAAAGATGAAATTTTACTTTTTAAAGTAGATACAGATGAAGCAAAATATCTTTTAAACAATGAAAATATAGATACAGTAGAGGTAATTGAAAATGACTAAAAAACAACAAGAACTTTATAGAATCATTACAAATCAAATGTTTGATTTTAACGAAGATTTTCACAAAGATTTTACAATCGAAAGAATCGAAAAAATCGAGGATAATAAACTCAAATATCTATTAGAAAATATCACTGTAGATAAAGATAATATTGTTAAAAGAAAAGGTTTTGTTACTTATGCTAAGTTTGTTTATTATGCTGATAAAATGATAGAGGAAGAACTAGAGAATGCAATGCTACCAAACCATTCTAAAGTAGAAGAACTTTATAAAAAAAGAGAACTGCTTTTAAATACAATAGAAACGCAAACCAATACACTGTCAGAAAAAAACCAACTAGTTGAAGACTTAAAGAACAAAAAAATAATGTTTAAAGATAATGGTAAAAATATTTTAGATGAGATAGATTATTTTATCATAGAAAGATTTGGATTTTTTAACTTTTTTGATCAAAATAAAAACTATATGATAAAAGAACAGATAGATGATTTTTATAAAGAATTCATGCAGGCAAAACTACTTAGTAAGAATAATAACACTGTACAACTAATAAATGAAACCAAAACCAAATAAAAACATTCTAGTTTTAATTATAGTTTCTGTATTATTTTTAGCCTTAAATTCAATACTTTGTAAAACAGCCTTAATTGAAGAAAGTATTGACCCTTATAGTTTTACATTTTTTCGGCTATTTTCTGCAATGATTATGTTAATTATTTTAGTCTATTACAAACATAAAAAAATCATTTTTCATACTAAAAAAAATTGGACTAGCTCATTTATGCTTTTTCTATATGCAATAACATTTTCATATGCTTATATGAACATCGATGCTGGATTTGGAACATTATTATTATTTGGTATCGTACAAACAGTTATGATAGCTAGTTCTATTTATTATAAAGAAAGATTAACTATTACTAAAGCATTTGGTATATTACTATCTACATTTGGACTAGTATATATGCTTTATCCTCAAGAAAATTTTGAAGTATCTACAGTACATGCTTTATTTATGATTGTTTCTGGATTTTCATGGGCTATATATACTATATTGGGTAAAAGTTCAACTGATTCACTAGGCAATACAGCTGACAATTTTATCAAGGCTACATTGTTTATTACTATATTTTACTTTATCTTCACACTTGATACAATACATTTTAATAGTAAAGGTCTATTATTAGCTATTATATCAGGAAGTATCACTTCTGCAATTGGATATATAATTTGGTATCAAATTTTACCAAATATCAAAATCGTAACAGCAAGTGTAATACAACTTTTTGTACCTATAATAGCTATTATACTAAGCGTAATATTTCTAGATGAAGCACTAAGTATGGATTTATTTTTATCTACGATATTAGTTTTAAGTGGAATAATATTAACAATATATTCTAAAAAACAAAAAGTTAGCTCATAATATTCTTCTATGTCACAAATATATTACATCACTCAAACTGATATAGAAGATAAAGATATTCTTATTAATTTCATCTATGCGAATAAAGATGTCTCTTACTACTATACTGATATCTATGATGAGGATTTTTATATAAACCTTGCAAGAATTGGCTTTATCTCAATATCTCACACAGAAGAAGGAAAGCAATATTTACTTCCTGAGATGCAAAAAGAATATGCAGTGATGGATTTTAAAAACCTACATATCTCTAAAAAGGTATCTAAGCTTTTAAAACAAAATCATCTCTATAGCTTTTCTATCTCACACAATATAGATGCTGTAACAAATGGAATCAATAAATATCATCCTGATAACTGGATGGAAAAAGATTATTTAGATTTATTGTATAAACTAAAAGAGTATAAACATGGATATATTGATTTTGAACTTTTAAGTTGTGAATTAACATGTAATCTAACAAATACTCTAGTAGCTGGTGAAATAGGATATAGAATCAACTCTACATATACAAGTCTAAGTGGATTTACTATAAAAAACAAACAGTACAATAACTACGGAAAACTCCAAATGACCCTACTTTGTCAGTACCTAGAAAAAAATAATTATAGCTTTTGGAATATGGGTCATCCTTATATGCAATATAAACTTGACTTAGGTGCGGTAATACTCAATAGAGAAGACTTTTTAGTAAAGTGGCTAAAGAAGGTGAGTTAGCTTGAAGTATTAGACTAACTCACTTTACCAGTTCGTAAAGTATAAGCCCAGTCATCTCTTCCATTTTCACTAGCTTTTAAAGCTGCTTTTTCAAAATCATAAGCCACTTTTACAAGCTCTATCTCATATTTATCATCTTCGATGGCTAAGATAACGTAAGAAGCTTCTGGAGTATTATTTTCTATGATGTGTTTTACTGGATAATCACCTTTAAAAGCTTGTAATCCAACTGAACCCGGATTTATTACGACTTGTCCTGAAGATAGACTTGAACACCTTGGGATACAAGAATTACCACACATTACAAATTTAGATTTTATATCATCAATTATTTCTAGTATTTTTTTATCATCTCTTAAAATAGCTTTTCCAGAAGAAACATCTTCTAACATATAAAGTGCATCATCATTAAAAGTACCATGAATCATATAAAAATCTTCACCTATGAGTTTTTCAAATGGTAAATTTTGTATCCAATATAAAATATCATCATCTAATTCATCATATACATATTTTAATGTTTTATTTTCCTCTAACTGTGCAGGAGTAGACTCTAGTATTTTTCTATCTTCATCTCCACAAAGTGTTATAAATTCATTTTCTTTGATTAATTCGTATGTCTCTCTTGGAGCAATTGGTCCATAAAAAGAATCTCCAAGATTTAACATAATATCTACTTGTTTATTTTTGGCATCTTTGATAACCTCTTCTAGAGCATAAACATTCGATTTGATATCTGATAAAATTGCTATTTTCATTTTGATCCTTCATTAAGTATTATGAAAAGAATTATAACAAATATATTTTTTTTAGTTCTTAAAAATCATCTTAATTATTTGATAATTTCATAATCAATACTTAAGCTCTGAGGATTTGAACTATTTTGAAGATAGACTTTAAATATACCATCGTTAATATAAGCTGACTCTTTACCTAAACTACCATTATTTTTTTCATAAATATTTAGTATTATTTGCCCTTTATCACAGCTAGTCGTACCTTCAATCAGTAAGTATTCATCAGAGTCTTTAGCATATTTCCAATTTTCAACCATACATTCTTCTATTTCGATAGCATCTGATTTTATAGAAGATATTGTTCTAGGTTTTTCCTCTTTTATACTTTTAAGTCGTTCTTTGATTTGTTTTTCATTCAATTTTATTTCAGATTCAAAATCATTATTTTCAAGACCTTCTACTTTTATAGAAAATTTATTATCTTTAAATGTTACAGTTTGTGTTACTACTTCTCTATTTGTATCACTATCATAAAATCTAATAGTTAATTCTCCCTCTTTACAACTAACCGAACCACGTAATAAGTCTTTTTCTCTAATCGTATCATAGATATAACAAAGATCACTATCAACACTTTTTAATGCTAAAGTATCTTTTTTATTACTAGTTTTATCTTTTATATCAACTGTTGCATTTACAACTTTCTTTTTCTCTTCTACTTTTTCTTTTTTGTCTTTACCTGAAGTGCTATCATCACTAAAAAGTGAAAATAAAAATATGATAACAAAAACAGAAACAATAAAAGCTATGATAAGTTTATATGATTGTTTTAATTTATTTATTAAAACAGATTCAGTATTCTTAGGAACATCTTCTGTAGTGTTAAATACAGGTTTCGCATTTTTATTTCCACAAGTAGCACAAGTCCAGCTGTTAAACTTTACAGCTATTAAAAACCAAACACCCATCCAAACAACAGAACCGATACCGTAGGTAAATATACCAAGAACAACAGTGATAAGAAAATGTAAAATATGATTTGGTTTTTTTCGTTCTAGCTTACGATCAGCATCACAATCGGAGCAAAAACCTGTACGATATTCTAAACTCACAGTCTTCCTTAATATTATTATTTTTAGTTATGGTACTGCATTATCATTAAAAATTTAATTAAAAATTGTTTTTAGTATATATAGTAATAGTATCTTTTTTAAGTTCTACTAATCTATTTAGATAATCATATTCAAACTCTTTATCTTTATAAGATATGATATTTCCTTTTGTATCATATGATATATTTGTGTTTGTTATATCTGTGTATTGATTTTCTAGGTTTACTTCTCTATATTCATTTAGAAGGTTTACCTTTATCAATAAATGAACTAAAAAATAAATACCCTCCTATAGTCAATAATATAAAACCCCAGTCATTCTGTATTAAATATCCAACTAGTGCTAATATGAAACCAATTATTGCTTGTATTTTTTTATTCATTGTTATTTGTACTCTTTAGTATTTTTATCTATTTTCAAAAAGTTGGTCTAAATATCTTCTTGCCATAAATAATCCAACTATTGAAAACAATGAGAGTACAAACCCCGTAAAAAAATCACTTCCTAAAGTGATTTTATAATAAGTAGTTATTTTAAAACTTGCCATCGATATAAAAAATAATCCAATACCAAAAATCCCAATAACTTTATCTTTTTTGTCTTTATCCATTTATAATCCTTTATTGTTCTTTATGCTTATCTGAATAATTATCTAAAGTAGCTTTGTAGACTTCTACACCTACAGTCTTTACAAATCCACCTGGCATACTACTTGTCATCACATCCAATGTGCTATTTCGTATTAATGCTTCTGGTTGTGGATCAAGTTTTTCTGCAAAATAATTAGAAACCCCACTTAAACCTAAGGTTAATCCAGCAGCACCTTGTCCTCCTGGTGTTACTAATAGTGCTGTTCCTGCAACATTAAAAGTTGTACCTGCAAATCTTAAACTATTTGCAATATCTGTATCATAATCGCCATTGGATAAGTCAGTACCAAAATTAACAGTACTATCAAAAATATTTCCTGCAATAGTTTGTGTTCCTTGAACTCCACCATCATATGCAGTACTTATATCATTTCTAATATCATCTCTTCTATCCCAAAGAGTAGAAAAACTATTTCCTAAACCAGTTGTAATTCTTTCCCATGTACTATTGTTATTACTTATTTGTGTCCCCATAGCATCCAAATACCTCAATGGATTATTCTTAACATATGAAAACCGTTTAAAAAGAATGAACTGCTTCACTCTTTTAGGTTTGAAACCAAAGATGTTATGCTTTATCATCATCGTAGGTAATTCATTCCATCTACATATCCTTTTGGGTCTCTTTTCATAAATCTTCCTAGAGTTGGGCTATACATTCTATTGCAGCTTATTTCTTTTTTGATTTATACTCATCATATGTTTGTGAATCATCATTATTCTTATTTATTTTAGCTTTCCAATAATCCTTTATTGCTTGGCTTATTGGTTTAGTTTTTACTCTATCATAAATTTGACCAAGACTAAGGGTTATTGCACATAAAATTAAAGAACTATTTTGAGAAAGAAAAGAATGTATCAATAAATCAGTTAAAAGAATAAATGCTAAAATTAAAGATATAATAAGACAAATATAGGCAATTATATTATACATAGTTACCTCCTCCTTATATTTTCAAATAAATCCATGACCGTACTTGAAACTTGACTTGTATCTTTATCTAAGTTTTTATCTGGGTCAAAAGAATAAGAAATTGCCCCAGTAATTGATGCAACAATTCCTAGTGGTGTACAGAGAGGAGATAAAATAATGGATGTTCTTGTAACTGCAGAAGCAATAGTTAAAGTTTTTGATAAGTTATTAAATTCTTCTGTTGCAGCTTTCCTCTGTTCATATTCAGTAGGTAGTCTTCTTGTACTAGGTGTAGCATACTTATTTGTATTATATTCTTCTTTTAAAATATCTAAACTAGGATTAAAAACTACAGGAGAAGAACCATTTTCTTTATATATCCCTATACCATTATTAAACTCTTGATAACTTCCATCATCCCAATTAGCATTACTCATACCTGATATATCATTTTGTGTCGTATATTGTCCACTATTATCATGTGAATAGTTTGTACTTCCACTACTCCCAAATCCACTGTTATTATCATAACTTACTGAATAATCATCTGTTCTTCCACTTATACTATAACTCACATATCCACCATCAAATCTTTGTACTGCTGTCGTCCCCATAGCATCCAAATACTTCAATGGATTATTCTTAACATATGAAAACCGTTTAAAAAGAATGAACTGCTTCACTCTTTTAGGTTTGAAACCAAAGATGTTATGCTTTATCATCATCGTAGGTAATTCATTCCATCTATATATCCTTTTGGGTCTCTTTGCATAAATCTTCCTAGAGTTGGGCTATACATTCTAATATATTGTACTATATAAATATCACAAATAAAGTCACAGATTTCATTTTTATTGAACATTTTAATAAAATAAGTAATACACCCTAAAACATTTTTAGCTATCATACGTCAAAAAGAAAATTATGCAAACACTTAAACAACTTAACAATGATGAACTTCAAGGAATTAAAAAACTTACTCTTAGTGAAAATATAACAACATTTCCAGAAAAGATATTTGACTTAGCTGATACTTTAGAGATTTTAGATTTGAGTCATAATCAACTCTTTTTTATCCCTGATTTAAGTAGACTTACCAAACTAAAAATAGCCTTTTTCTCATATAATCTTTTTACTAAACTACCAAACTCTTTTAAACAATGTAAAAATCTTTATATGTTAGGACTAAAAGGTAATCAAATAGATACTTTTGATGAAAATATACTACCATTAAGTATATCATGGCTTATTTTGACAGACAATAAACTTAAGACTATTCCAGATTCTATTGGAGACTTAGTTAAACTTCAAAAGTTTGCACTCTCTGGTAATAAATTAAACAAATTGCCTCTAAGTATGCAAAAGTGTAAAAACTTAGAACTATTAAGACTCTCCGCGAATAATCTTACTCATATACCAGACTGGCTTTTAGAACTACCAAAACTCTCATGGCTTGCATTTTCTGGAAATGACTGTTCTATCAAACCTCAAGTTGATTTAGAAAAAGCAACACTTAAAAAACTTGATATTCAAGAACAGTTAGGTGAAGGAGCCTCTGGTATTATATATAAGGCTTTTTGCCCTACTTTAGATAAAGATGTAGCGGTTAAGCTTTTTAAAGGAGCTATTACTAGTGATGGATATGCTGCTGATGAGATGGATACATATATGTCTATAGGAAAACATAGTAATCTTATAAATGTAATCGCAAAAATAGATGAAGATGAAAAATTAGGACTTATACTTGACCTTATTCCTAAGAGTTATGAAAACTTAGGATTTCCACCAAATTTTGAAACATGTACAAGGGATACTTTTCCTAGTGAGTATTCACTTACTAGCCAAACTATCTACGAAATAGCTAAACACATTTTATCTGCCTCTATCCACCTACATAAAAAAGATCTTATGCACGGTGATTTATATGCGCATAATATTCTGATTAATGAACATAATCATTGCTATTTAGGTGATTTTGGTGCTAGTAGTTTTTATGAAAATAAGAACTTTGAAAAAATAGAAGTTCGTGCTTTTGGATGTTTGATTGATGATTTACTTTGTATATGTTCCACTAAAGATGATGATTACTTTAAGATGTTAACAACTATTTCACAAATTTGTATGCAAAAAACTGTTAAATCAAGACCTTTATTTCAAGAAATAAAACTATAAAAGATGGTACCAGTGGCCGGACTCGAACCGGCACGCCCATAAGGCGGGGGATTTTGAATCCTAAATGTCCCAATTCTTAAATTATAGTTTCTTCTTCCAAATACTTTAACAAAGACCTTTATTAAGGTATTTTACCTATTGCCAAAACCAACAGATTACGATACAATTTATCATATTTTCCAACCTTTGGTATGTAAGTTGGTATGTAAGGTATGTAATTTTAAAGTAAATTGGGGATAAAATGGCAACAAAAGTTGGTAGAAAAAACAAACTGGAAAGAGTAGTAGATAGTAAAGAAACTGGACTATATAAAAGTTTAAATGCGATAGGACAATTAGAATATTTTGGTAAAGCTAAAATAAAAGGAAATTTAAAACAAATCAACCTTACTAAAAAATATGGAGCTACATCAAAATCAAAAGCAGAACAAAAATTAAAAGAGTGGAAAGTTGGACTCGGACAATTGAACCCAAGTGATTTATCAAATACAAAACGAACCAGATTTAATACATTGGATTTTATGTTTTTAGAAGACTATATAAGTAATCATAAAAATATTTCTATTGCAAAAAGATATAAAGGTTTTTATTTAAAATATATACAAAAAGAGATAGGACTTAAAAAATATGATGAAGTAGATAATGAAGACTTACAAAAACTTATAGATAAACACGAACGACTTGATGATATGTCA
>JAONGR010000019.1 GCA_028375605.1 Arcobacteraceae bacterium | reverse complement strand
TTTCTTTGTAATTAAAAATAATTAGGATACAATTTATGATAAAATTTATAATATAGGAGCTTCATTTGAAAAATATAATTGATGGTGTATTTAATAATGTAAAGTATTGGCAAAATAAAAATTTATTATTAAACGCGATTCATCCCGATTATTATAACAATAAAAACGTTATTATTCGACTTTTAGGAGTTACTTCTCAGAGTATATCACCAGCTAATGAAGCAAAAAGAGGTATGTGGAATCATATGCTTGTTACTGAAAATTTAGGTGATGATATATTAAAAAATGTTGATAAACGAATTTTAGACGATATGGAATTTGCTAGTGCCGCTACAAGTAAATATAATAGAACCTATGTTTATGCAAGCCATAGATTAAAAGCTAGTAGGGAATTAGCCGTTATGGCTGCCATGTCAGAAAAAGAAGATGATGGGATAAATTTTAAAAATCCTATTTTGAAATATATGCCTGAAGTCTTTAAAAAAGATAATGAAATAGCAGTCATGGCAACTACTCGAAACATCAATAATTTACAGTTTGCTACAAATTTGAGAAAAAATAAATATTTTATTATGGACATGATGAATCTAATTGATGACCATAATATAAAACAAAAAATATTACGATACATAGACCCTGATTTATTAACAGATAAAAAATTTGTAAGTAGGTTAGGTTGTTTTGATAATATGTGTGAGAAATTTAGAGGAGATACTGAATTTGTAGCAGCAGCTGTACGTCATGATTTAAGTATATTAAAAAAGACAGAGATTTTTGATGAATCAATCCTCAAAGGTGCTTTAAAAAATAATGATATTTACACTTCACAAGAAGAGGTGGTAAGTGCGATTTTTAGATACATTGAAAAATTCAATCATGGATTTGATGAACTGGATAGTAAAATAAAAGATAAAACTATTCTCAATAAACTTTTTTGGTCTATGGGTGAGATTATAAGTGAAGAGTTTATATAAAAATGAGAAGGATTACAAATTTTGCAAAAAGACTTACTCTATTATTTTATAAAGAAGAGTCGTCTTCTTATGATAAAGTATTAACGAAAATTTTTGGATCAGTTATTATTGTTACTAACAAAAAAGAAGCAATAAAAAAATATGAAGAGCATTATATTGATTTAGTTCTTGTTGAACTTGAATCTAATTATAAAAAGAAATTTAATTTCTTAGACTATATCAACCAAAAAAATATATTTGCATTGACAATTATACTTTCAAGTGATAAGTCCTATAAAACACTTACAAAAATTTTAGACTTAAATGTAGATGCCTTATTCCTAAATCTTTTTAATAAAGAAAAAATATTAGAAAAAATAAGTGATTTAAAAAGTAAATATAAACAGTTAGAAGAATATAAAGATGATAGAGAAAATTTAAATTTATTAAAACAATATCAGGATATTACAGATAGAAGTTTCATTATTTCTAAAACAGATAAAAGGGGAATTATTACTTATGTAAATGATAATTTTTCTATTGCATCAGGATATACAAAAGATGAACTTATGGGAAAAAATCATAATATGGTTAGATCTCCAGATAGTCCTAAAGAACTTTATCAAGATATGTGGAATACTATCAAAAATAAAAAAGAACAATGGAATGGCATTTTAAAAAATATTTCAAAAAATGGTCAATTATATTATGTAAAGTCTACAATTTCTCCTTTATTAAATAGTGATGGTGAAATTATTGAATACATAGCTTTAAGACAAAATATAAGTTCTATTCTAACTGATAGGCAGCATTTTCTAGATAAAATATCATCAAATTTATTATCAGTACTTATTTTAGTGCAAATAGAAGAGTTTGATATGTTAGAAAAATTCCATAATTTAAATATTATAGATCAAATTGAAAAACAATTTGGGTATAAACTATTGACATACCTTCCTGAATCTTACAAGTTTGAAAATGTGTATAACTTAAATAGTGGAAACTATGCACTATTAACAAACTTTGATAGTTTTTATAATGCTTCAATTATGATTGAAGATTATCTTTTAGCATTTATTGAGAATGTTAAAAAATCTAGGTTAGTTATAGATGATATTGAATATGATATAAATATAACATTGAGTTATTCTTTTGGTAAGCATATGATTTATGAAGATGCAAAGTCAGGATTAGAATTGGCAGTGAAAAAAAACATTCCTATATGTTTATCTAATGATTTTTCGATAAAAGAGCAAATTGAAGCTAAAAAAAATTTAGATGTAATAAAAATGGTAAAACAAGCGTTAGATCAATATAAGATATTATCTTATTTTCAACCTATTATTAATAATAAAACAAAACAAGTAGAAAAATATGAGTCTCTAGTAAGATTAATTGATGATGATGATAATGTTGTATCTCCTTATGAATTTTTAAGTGTTTCAAAAAGAGGACAATATTACAATAAAATAACTGAACGTGTTTTGCGAAATTCTTTTGAAGTTTTAAAGACAATAAAAACAGAATTATCAATAAACTTATCTACCTTAGACATCGAAAAAAATGAAACTAGAAACTTAATTTATTCACTTTTAAAAGATAATGAACAAGATTGTAAAAGACTAGTTTTTGAATTGTTAGAAGATGAAAGTGTTAAAGATTTTAATACTGTAAAGATGTTTATAAAAAAAGTAAAATTGATGGGAGTTTCCATTGCCATAGATGATTTTGGTACAGGTTATTCTAATTTTGAAAGACTCCTAGAGTTTGACCCTAATATACTTAAAATAGATGGCTCTTTAATTAAGAATATTATAACGGATAAATATAGTCAAAACGTTGTTGAAACAATAGTTACATTTGCCAAAAGACAAGATATTAAAACTATTGCTGAATACGTAGAAAATGAAGAGATTTTTGAATATTTAACTGATCTTGGTGTTGACTATTCTCAAGGATTTCATTTTGGTAAGCCAGAGTGTCTTGTCTTTTAAAGTATAAATTTTTATTATAATTCTATATTCCTTAAACTAATGATAATGGTTTTTATTATTGAAGTGTTTCTTAAGGTTTCATTTTCTTCATTACTTTAACTTCTAATGTGTAAAAAGTTCCCAATTTAAACTAATACCTTTCAAAAAACTTAAAATAGTCAGAATTTAACTAAATAGTTTTAATTAATTAAATTATTTATGTATACTTATATTATAAAAATTTATACATAGGATAAAAAATGTCAACAGAATTAATTCTAGCATCTGTCATTTTTATTTCAATAGGCTGTATATTGGTCGGTGTGTTTGTGTTAACAAAATTCATCGGACCTAGAAATGCAGACCCTGAAATGAAAAATACAGTATATGAAAGTGGTGTGTCTAACCCTGTAGGTAATACGAATATTAGGTTTTCAGTTAAATTTTACTTGGTTGCTATATCATTTTTACTTTTTGATGTAGAAATAGTTTTTATGTTTCCTTGGGCAGTTAATGTTCTTGAACTAGGATACACTGGTTTAATTAAAATGTTTGTTTTTGTAGGACTTTTATTTTTAGGTTTAATATATATGTATAAGAAAAAGGCTTTAGAATGGGATTAGGAGCAGAATCAAGTTTAGGTGATTCAGTAGTTACGACGAGATTGGATCACGCAGTTAACTGGGGTAGATCATACTCATTATGGCCAATGATTTTTGGAACAGCCTGTTGTGGGATTGAGTTTATGAGTGTTGCTGGAGCAAAATACGATCTTTCTAGATTTGGAGCAGAAGTTGTAAGATTTTCTCCAAGACAAGCTGATTTACTTATTGTTGCTGGAACTATTTCTTATAAACAAGCGCCAATCTTAAAAAAAATTTATGAACAAATGTGTGAACCAAAGTGGGTAATTTCTATGGGTGCATGTGCCTGTTCTGGTGGTTTTTATGATAACTACACAACACTTCAAGGTATAGATGAAATTATTCCAGTTGACGAATATGTTGCAGGTTGTCCACCAAGACCTGAAGCGGTACTTGATTCTATCATGCGAATACAAGAAAAATCTCATGATGAATCTATTTTAAAAGACAGAGTCAAAGAATATAAAGGAATTTTAGATGCTTAAATGTGATATGTTAATTGAAGCAAATGATTTAAAATCTACAATTACAAAATTAAAAAATGAAGACGGATATATCTTGTTATTAGATATTACTGTTGTAGATTATTCAGAGTTTCCTGATGTGACTCCTTCAAGATTTGCAGCTATTTATATTTTAAGAGATTCTTCTTTTAAAAAAGAGATAACTGTAAAAGCCTTTATAGACGATGATACTTTAGAAATAGATAGTCTTACAGATTTATACCGTTCTGCTGATTGGGCTGAGAGAGAAACGTATGATCAGTATGGTGTTTTATTTAAAGGTCATCCAAATTTAAAGAGACTTTTAAATCATCACCAATTTATTGGTCATCCATTAAGAAAAGATTATGGTATCACCAAAGGACAAATCTGTACTGAAACATGTGATTTAATGGACGAGATGAATCCATTATTAGAATCTAAAGGATACTCAAAAGAGGAAATTAATGATCTAATGTTATTAAATGTTGGACCTTCTCATCCTGCTTCTCATGGTACTATTAGAAACTTTGCAGCAATGGAAGGTGAAACTATCGCTGCAAATGTAACAGAAATAGGATATTTACATAGAGGTTTTGAAAAATCTTGTGAAAATCATACTTACTCTCAAATTATTCCATATACAGATAGATTAAATTATTGTTCTGCAATTTTAAATAATATTGGTTGGGCTAAAGCAGTTGAAGAGATGTTAGACATCGAAATTACTCCTCGTGCAAAAATGATTAGAATTATCACTGGTGAGTTAAGTAGAATTATGGATCATCTTGTATGTAATGGTGCGAATATGGTTGATTTAGGTGGATTAACAAACTATTGGTACTTATTTGCTCCAAGAGATTCTGCTTATGATTTACTTTCTAAATTAACTGGTGCTAGACTTACAAATTCTTACACACGTGTTGGTGGTTTAGAATATGATTTATATGATGGATTCGATGGAGATTTAGAAGCTGTATTAAAAGAAGTTGAAATTGCGATTAGTGATTGTTTAACTTTGATTGCACATAATAGAATTTTCCATGATAGAACACAAGATGTTGGTGTTATTACTCCTGAAATGGCAATGACTTTTGGTATTACTGGACCAAATTTACGAGCTGCTGGAGTTCCTTTTGATTTACGAAAGGATAAGCCTTATTACGGTTATGATAATTTCGATTTTGATGTTGTAATTGGAAGTCATGGTGATGTATACGATAGAATGATGTGTAGATTTGAAGAGATGAAACAATCAATTAAAATTATTAGAAAAGCAATGATAGAATTACCTGATGGACCTTTAAATGTAGATGCGCCAGGAGTACTTTTACCAGCAAAATGTGATGTTTATGGAAATATTGAAGGTCTAATGAATCAATTTAAATTGACAATTGATGGTATTAAAGTACCAAAAGGTGAATACTATTCTTATTCTGAAGGTGGAAATGGTGAACTAGGTTTCTATATAGTAAGTGATGGAGAAGGTAAACCGTATAAAGTAAAATGTAGACCACCAAGTTTTTACTCTTTGGCTGCTTTTACCGATATTATAGAGGGTTCTATGTTAGCAGATGCTGTTGTAACAATGGCGAGTATGAATTTTATTGCTGGGGAGTTTGACAGATAATGGAAAAATTTAAATATACAGAAGAAAATGAAAAAGAGTTTGAAAGAATTTTAAAAAAATATCCAAATTCTGATGCGATGATGCTTCCTGGTCTTTGGTTAGTGCAAGAGCAAGAAGGCTGGGTAAGTCCTGATGCTATGCTGTTTATGGCAGATAGATTAGGAAAGTCTCCTATTGAAGTACATAGTTTTGCTTCTTTTTACACAATGTTTAATCTAAAACCAATTGGTACATATCATATTGAACTTTGTAAAACTTTGTCATGTATGGTTATGGGTGCACCTGAACTTAAAAAATTCGTTAAAGATACATTAGGAATTGGACCCGGTCAGACTACAGATGATGGTAAATTTCATTTTTCTGAAGTTGAGTGCCAAGGTGCTTGTGGTGGAGCTCCTATGATTGCTTTAAATCATACTTATCATGAAAATTTAACTGTTGAAAAACTTGATAGTATTATAAAGGGGTGTAAGTAATGGATACAAATGAAATGATTGTAAAAATTGTTAGTAAAAATTTTGACATTCCTAATTCCCATAAACTTGAAGTTGCATTAGCAAATGGAAGATATGAATCAATTGATAAGCTTTTTACAATGGAACCAGATGAAGTAACTGAAGAAGTTTGTAAGTCAGGTTTAAGAGGAAAAGGTGGAGGTGGAGCTGCCTGTGGACCTAAGTGGAAACTTATGCCACCGTTAGATGAACGACCAAGATATATGATAGCAAATGGTGATGAATCAGAACCGGGAACATTTAAAGATAGACAAATATTTGAATACGATCCGCATTTATTAATTGAAGGTATCATTTGTTCTTCATATGCTATAGGCGCTCATGATTGTTTTATATATATTAGAGGTGAATATAAGTTTTTTATTGATAGATTAAATGCTGCAATTGAAGAAGCGTACGAGGCAGGAATCATTGGTGAAAAAGTTATGGGTCATGATTACCGTATGAATATTACTGTTCATAGAGGTGGTGGTGCTTATATTTGTGGTGAAAAATCTGCACTTATAGAATCTATAGAAGGAAAACGTGGACATCCAAGATTAAAGCCACATGGCAAAGAATGTGAATGGTTCTTTGGTCAACCTGCAACTGTTAATAATGTAGAAACATTAGCATCTGTTCCTAATATTGTATTAAATGGTTATGAATCATATACAAAATATGGTACTGAAAAAGCACCAGGAACAATGCTTTTTGCTATGAGTGGACCAGTAAATAATCCAGGTGTTTATGAACTTCAATATGGTTGTAAAATGACTGAGGTTATTGAAAAAATTGGTGGTGGTATGAAAAATGGCTTAAAATTAAAAGCTGTTATTCCAGGTGGAGCATCATGTCCTATCTTGACTGCAGAGGAAGTAGAAAAAGCTTATTTAGACTATGAAACTATGTGGTCTATTGGTTCTACTTTAGGTACTGGAGGAATGATGATTATTCCTGAGGGTGTATCGATGGTTGATGTTGCTAAGAACTTAATTGAATTTTATCATCATGAATCATGTGGTCAGTGTACACCTTGTAGAGAAGGTTGTGGTTGGATTGATACAATTATCAAAAGAATTTTAGATGGTAAAGGAACTGTCTCTGACTTAACTACTATTTTAGATGTGTGCGACACTATGAATGGTAAGACTATCTGTGTTTTTGCCCCAGCAGTGAAAGATATCATTAAAAGTTTAGTTGAAAAATATAGACATGAATTTGTAACTTACATTGAAAATTCAAATGAACAAGGAGATGCAATCAATGGGTGAAATGGTTAATATAAAAGTTAATGGTGCTCAAATGGAAGCAGAGAAAGGGAGTTTATTAATTGATAAACTACTTGATGAAAATGTTCATATTCCTCATTTTTGTTATCACCAAGCACTTGGGAAAGATGGTAACTGTAGAATGTGTATGGTTGAAATCGAAGGACAAAAAAGACCTCAAATTGCCTGTGATACTCCTATTAAAGATGGTATGGAAGTAAGAACAAAAGGTGAAAATATTGAGAAAGTAAGAAGAGATATCTTAGAATTAGAGCTTATCAATCATCCTATTGATTGTCCTACATGTGATCAAGCAGGGGAGTGTAAACTTCAAGACTATTATATGGAGTCAGGTTTTTATGAATCTCGAGTAAATGTTGATTCTAAAACAAACCATGCAAAACGTATTGATCTTGGATCAAGTGTTATGTTAGATAGAGAAAGATGTGTTTTATGTACACGATGTACACGATTTTGTTCTGATATTACAAAAACAAGCGAATTAGCAGTTTTAGGAAGAAGTGATCATTCTTATATTGGTACTTTCCCTGGTCGTCCTTTAGATAATCCTTATGCCATGAATGTTGTTGATTTATGTCCTGTTGGAGCATTAACATCAAAAGATTTTAGATTTAAACAAAGAGTTTGGTTTTTAGATTCATTTGAAGCTATTTGTGGTGGTTGTTCTAAAGGCTGTAATATTACTGTAGATCATAGAAAAGAAAAATATAAAGATGACCAGATTTTTAGATTTAGACCAAGAAAAAATATGGCAGTAAATGGTTTTTTTATGTGTGATGAAGGTAGGTTATCTTATCACGATGAAAATCAAAACAGATTTGAGATACCAAAAGTTGATAATGAAGAAGCTATTTTAAATGATGCTATGGCAAATATATTTAAACATATCTCAACAACAAAAGATATTTTATTTGTTATTAGTGCAAGCTTATCAATAGAAGAGATGAAAAATGTAAATAATTTAGCATCAAAACTAAATGCAAATGTTTCGGGATATTCTCCTGATACTTTTGATGAGGACTTTGGTGATGATTATTTAAGAAATACTGATAGAGCTACTAATAGAAAAGCCTTAAAAGAGATTGGAATTTCTGATGACGAAACATATTTCAAATCATCTTTAGATAAGTCTAGCTTAGTTATTATTGTAGATAATGGTTATTTTAATAGTAATTTAGTATTACTAGATGGTAAAAAAGTTATATCTATGTTTAGTCATGAGTGTGCAACTATAGAAAAATCTGATGTTGCTTTACCAATAGCATCTTTTTATGAAAAATCTGGGACATATATAAATGCAGATGATATAAAACAAAAAGTTATTTCAAAAATGAAAAAAGATAGTCAATCTGAAACTATCACATCAGTAATAGAGCATTTAAAAGAGATGATTATTAAAGGAACTTTATGAGTACTTCAACATTAGTAATAATAATTATAAATATCTCAATTGCTAGTTTATTAGCAGTTGGGTTGACACCATTATTTGTGTGGTGGGAGAGAAGAATCTCTGGTTTTATGCAAGATAGATCAGGGCCAAATAGATGTAATATTGGTCCCTTGCGACTTGGTGGATTAATACAGAGTTTTGCAGATATGTTAAAGTTGGTTTTTAAAGAAGACTTTAGTTCAAAACATATCAAATATAAATTTATATTTACAATTGCACCGGGTATTGTATTTATCTGTTCATTCTTAACATTTGGAATGATACCTTTTGCTGATAATTTAGTAATAGATGGAAAAGAACATATCATGCAAGCAATACCGTCTGATTTTGGTATGTTGTGGTTTCTTGCATTTGCAGGATTATCTATTTTTGGAATTATTTTAGGTGGATTTGCATCTAATAGTAAATATGCACTCTTAGGTTCTATTCGTGCAGCGGCCCAAGTGATTTCTTATGAAGCAGCAATGTTTTTATCTCTAATCTCTATGGTTATATGTTATGGCTCAATTCACTTAACAGAAGTAGTTAATGCACAAGCTGGAACATTTTTTGGTGTAATTCCAATGTGGGGTATTTTTATTCAACCATTAGCAGCAATTATTTTTATCATTTGTTCATTTGCTGAAACAAATAGAGCACCTTTTGATATTGCTGAAGGTGAATCTGAAATTGTTGCTGGATATCATACTGAGTATTCTGCTATGAGATTTGGTTTATTTCAAGTTGGTGAGTATGCTGCAATGAGTGCATCATGTGCTATTATTGTTACTGTATTTTTAGGTGGATATCAAATACCATGGTTAGATACACAAGCTGTACAATCAAACCTAAATTATGTGATGATTGCAATTATGATTTTATTACCATTAGGTGTATTTTCTTTTACAAAATGGATGAAGAAAAATAATAAAGCAATTGGGAATGATATTTCAAGAGAAAAAGAAACAAAAATATTAACTATAGCATTTTGGTTAATTGCAGTTAGTGTTGTAGGACTTTTAGCGTGGTTTTTAGCTACGGATATTAGTGCAAATGGATCTGCTATTGTTACAACTGTACTTCAAGTTGGTACATTTTTAGTGAAGTTTTTTATGATGGCATTTGTATATATTTGGGTTAGATGGACTGTTTTAAGATTCAGATATGATCAAGTACAAATGTTAGGTTGGAAAGTATTAATACCATTAGCACTTTTAAACATTGTTGTTACAGCTACATTTATTGTAGTACAAGGAAGTTAACATGGGAATTACAGTAGTAAAAAGAGAAGGAAAGTCTTTTAAAGATAAATTGTTTTTACCAGGAATAGCAACTGGAATGGCAACGACTTTAAAACATTTTGTAAAAAATATAAAAGATGTTGAGGGTTTAAAAACTACTCAATATCCAGAAGTTCAACCGACAGATATAACGGATAGATATAGAGGAGTACATAGATTAACAAAACATGAAGATGATAGTGAAAAGTGTGTTGCTTGTTATATGTGTGCTACTGCTTGTCCAGCTGAATGTATTTTTATAGAAGCAGAAGAACGTTTTGATGGATATGATGAAAAAAGACCTAAAGAGTTTAAAATCGATTTACTTGAATGTGTATTTTGTGGATATTGTGTAGAAGCTTGTCCTTGTGATGCTATTAGAATGGATACAGGTATATTTTCATTCATAGGTGGAACTAGAGAAGAGTTCGTTTTAGATAAAAAAGCTTTAATGGCAAATGAAAGATCAAAGGATTTTAGTAATGATTGATGTATTATTTATAGGATTGTCTTTGTTATCAATTAGCGGAGCAATTGCAATGATAATTTATAAAGATCCAATGTATAGTGCCTTAGGTGTACTTATCTCAATGCTTAGTGTTGCTGGAATTTTTGCATTATTAAATGCATCATTCCTTTTTATGGTTCAAATCATAGTTTACGCTGGGGCCATTATGACATTGATTTTATTTATATTAATGTTTTTAAATATTAAAGAAGAAAATTTACCAAAAGAACCAAATAAGTTTAAACTAATTGCACTTGGTGCTGTTATCATGATACCGCTAAATGTTTTGGTTTTAAAAGCTGTTTCAAAACTTCCAAGCAAAGATTTATTACTTACAAATACTGATTTTGGAGATATTGGACCAATTGGTATGGTACTTTATACTGACTGGTTAGTTGCATTTGAATTAATTTCAATTTTACTTTTAGTTGCTTTAATCGGTTCAATTGTATTGGCTAAGAAAAGAACTAAAAAAGTTAAATCTAAAGGGGAACTATCATGATATCATTGACATCACTAGCTTTTGTATCTATGGCACTATTTTCAATAGGTGCGATTGGTGTTATATCTAGACGAAATATATTTGTAATATATATGTCTTTAGAGATGATGCTTAATGGTATAAATTTATTTTTAGTAACTTTTGCAAGATACCATTTTAATATGGACCCTCAAGTTATTACGATTATGGTTATTGCTATTGCTGCTGCTGAAGCTGCAGTATTTTTATCCGTAATTATTCTTTTATTTAGAACAAAAAAATCACTTGACACAGATGTATTTACAACATTAACACAAGGGGAAAACTCATGAGTACGAATTTGTTAGTATGGATAATTTTATCTCCTTTGGTTGGTGCTATTTTAAATGGAGGTTTTTATTTTTATCATATAAAAAAGAAACCAGTTTCTGATTTGACTTTTTCTTTGATTGGTACAATTACACCGTTTATATCATTTTTAATCACTCTTTCTTTATTTTTAAGAATGAAAGATGAAAATATTATTTTTGAACAACAATTATTTACATGGTTAAATATTGATAAACTAAACATAAATATGGGATTATTAGGTGATAATCTATCTATATTTATGACTATGTTTGTTACTTTTGTTGGATGGTTGATTCATATTTATGCAGTTGGATATATGAAAGGTGATAAAGGATTTGGTAAGTTTTTTGCTTATTTTAATTTATTTTTAGCATCTATGTTGATTCTTGTACTTGCAGATAATCCAATCATTTTATTTATAGGTTGGGAAGGTGTTGGAGTTTGTTCATACCTTTTAATTAAATTTTATTATGGTAAAAAAGAAAATATCATTGCTGCAAACAAAGCATTTATTGTAAATAGAGTAGGAGACTTTGGATTTATTCTTGGTGTAATTACTTTATTTTTTGCTATGGGTGAAGTTGATTTATCATTTTCTTCAATTGAAGCGAATTTAGGTAATGCCTCACCAGAATTACTAACTTTAGCTGGCTTTTTACTTTTTGTTGGTGCTATGGGTAAATCTGCACAGATTCCATTATATGTTTGGCTTCCTGATGCGATGGCAGGTCCTACACCAATTTCAGCATTGATTCATGCTGCTACAATGGTAACAGCTGGTGTGTATATGGTTGCAAGGTTTCATTTTCTTTATATAGATTTAGATGATATTGGACTTTATATTGCATATACTGGTGCTGTTTCAGCATTATTAGCTGCATTTATTGCTACAAGACAAAATGATATTAAAAAAATACTTGCTTATTCTACAATGAGTCAACTAGGTTATATGTTTATTGCTGTTGGTCTTGGTTTTTACTCTACAGGATTATTTCACGTATTTACACATGCTTTCTTTAAAGCTATGTTATTTATGGGTGCTGGTGGAGTTATTATGGCTTTACATCACCAACAAGATATCTTTAAAATTGCACAACATAGAGCATCATTGCCAATAATTGGGTTTACGTTTTTAGTAGGTGTTATTGCAATTTCTGGTATCCCTCCATTTTCTGGATTTTTCTCAAAAGATGCAATTTTAGCAGGAGCATTTCAAGAAGGTGAATATATCATTTGGGCAATTGCAATGTTTACTGCATTTTTAACAGCATTTTATATGTTTAGATTATATTTTATTGTATTTGTAGCTCCATCTCCAATAGTTAAAAAGTATGTATATACACCTAAGACGGTTACTTTTCCTCTTGTAGTTCTTGCTATTGGAGCAATAGGGGCTGGATTTTTAAACCTTCCTTCTATCTTTGGTGGAGAGCATTTAGTTGATACTTGGTTGGCACAATTAAATTCTAAAACTATACATCTAAGTCATAGTACTGAATATATTTTGATGGGTGCATCAATCTTAGTTGCATCACTTGGTATATTAGTTGCTTATAAAAAATATGCAAATTTTGATGTAACTAAACCTGAAGAGGAAGTTGGATTAATTGGAAACAAATTTTATGTAGATGAAATTTATGATGTTGTTTTTGTAAAAACATTGAAAAAAGTATCTACATTTATTGATAAAGTTGTTGACGATAAAATTATTGATGGGTTTATAATGAGCTCTTCAAATAATTTTGTAAACATTGGTAAAAAAGTAGCTATGCTACAAAATGCAAATGTGAGATTTTATGCGTGCTTCATGCTATTAGGTATGACTTGCATATTTATTTATATATATATTACACTAGGATTATAGTATGAGTTCAGATATACTTTCGTTTATTATATTTTTACCGGCAGTTGTAGCATTAGGTTTAATGCTTACAACAAGAGACGTAAATACAATCAGAAATATAGCATTTTTAACTACTACTGTTATTTTAGCTTTAGTACTAAAAATCTATATTGAGTTCGAACCAAGTGCAGGTATGCAGTTTGTTACTAATGTTCCATGGATTGAAACGTACGGTATTCATTATTATGTTGGATTGGATGGATTTTCACTAACCATTTTAATGATGATTGCTGTATTGATACCTACTGCTTATTTACTTCTTTGGGAAGGTAAGACAAAAGGTTATTGGATCAATATGTTAATGGTTCAAGCAGGTGTTACTGGTACTTTATTATCACTTGATGTAATACTGTTTTATTTCTTTTGGGAAGTTATGTTACTACCAGTATTTTTAATGATTGGTGCATATGGGTTTGGAGATAAAGTAGCTACTACTATTAAAGTAACAGTTTATACTATGTTTGGATCGTTACTTATGTTTATTGCGATTCTTTATTTAGGAGTTGCTTACGAAAATGAGTTTGGTACTTGGTCATTTTCATACAATGAATTAGTAAAAATAACTACATTAGATTATTCTACTAAAGTTTGGTTATTTTTAGCATTTTTAACTGCTTTTGCAATTAAAATTCCACTTTTCCCATTACACACATGGATTATGGCTACATATAAAAATGCACCTACGGGTGCTGTATTTTTATTATCTTCTATTATGGCAAAACTTGGTGTTTATGCAATTGTAAGATTTATGATTCCAATTTTTCCAGAAGTTTATGTTGAGTTTTCAATTTATTTTGTTGCTATAGGATTATTTGGTTTAGTTTATTTTGGTATTGCTGCATTTATGCAAGATGATATCAAAAGAATGTTTGCTTATGCTTCTGCATCACATTTAAGTTTCATTGCGGCAGGTATATTTTCACTTAACGAATATGGTATTAATGGAGCACTTTATTTAGTAATTGCGCATGCAATTTCTACTGGTGCATTATTTTTACTAGTTGGACTTATGCATGAACAAACAGGTTTCAAAAAAATGAAAAACTTGGGTGGTATAGCTAAACAAGCTCCGATTTTTACATTTATATTTGCCATTATGTTATTTGCAAATATTGGACTACCCGGAACAAATGGTTTTGTTTCAGAACTTTTAATTATCATAGGTATTTATGAATTTAATCCAGTATTAGGTTATATTGCTGCAACTACAGTTATTATTGGGGCTTCTTATATGTTATGGATGTTTCAAAAAGCTATTTTACAAGATCGACCAGAAGGTGCTCCTGCACTTGTAATGAGAGATTTAAAAATCAAAGAGATTATTGCTTTTATTCCATGGGTTATATTAGTATTTTTAATGGGTATTTATCCAGATGTATTTATCGATAAATTTGAACCTACAGTTACACATTACTTACAAGATATTTTACACATCGGAGGAACAAAATGAGTGAATTTTTCTATCTAATACCTGCTATTACTGTTTTAGTAGGAGCTTTAGTACTTATGTTTATGAGTATGTATGAAAAATATGAGACAAAAGATTTTATAATTGTTTCTACAGTATTTTTAGTTGTTGCTTTAGGATTTTCTTTTGGAGATTTTTCATCATCATATTCAGTTCGTCCATTTAATGACTTAACTAATAATGTTTTAATATTTGATACATTTTCAAATTATTTTAATATATTATTGATTTTAGGTACGATACTTACAATTTTAATTGGTGAACACTATTTTCAACATAGAGCATATTTTAAAGGTGAGTTTTTCTCAATTTTATTATTTGCATTATTTGGAATGATGTTACTTTCAAATGCAAATGAATTAATCACTGCATATGTTGCTTTGGAGATTGCTTCTTTTGCTGTTTATATAATGGTTGGATTTAATTCAGAAAATTCAAAAAGAGTTGAAGCTATTTTTAAATATCTTGTTTTAGGTGCTTTTATAGGTAGTTTTTACTTATTAGGTGCTGTACTGGTATTTGGTGCAACACAAACAACAAATTTAACAGAAATAGGTACATACATAGCCACACATAGCGGTGATGATATGATTTTAGTTTATATAGGATTAACATTAATCCTATTTACATTTTTATTTAAAATTGCTGCATTTCCATTTCAATCTTGGGTACTTGATATCTATAGAGGTGCGCCAATGCTTGTTACAGCATATATGGCATCGACATTTAAAATTGCAGTTTTCTCATTTTTTATGAGAGCGATTCTTCAAGACTTTGCACCTATTATTGACTTTTGGGATACTATTATATCTGTAATTATTGTATTTACTTTAGTATTTGGTACTTGGTTAGCCGTGACACAAAATATCGTAAAAAGAATGTTAGCAGCTTCTTCAATTGTACATACTGGTTATTTACTATTAGCATTTATAGCACTTAGTTATAAAGATGGTGAACTAATTAATATTGATGCTTCTTATGCGACTATGTTTTATTTATTTGCATATTTATTATCTGCTTTAGGTTCATTTGGTTTAGCTTCGCATATTATGTCAGAAACAAATGTAAAAGTGACATATGATGATTTTAAAGGTTTAGCAAAAGAGAGACCATTTTTAGCTGCTATGATGACTATATTTTTATTCTCTTTAGCAGGTATCCCTTCAACTATAGGTTTTATTGGTAAATTCTATGTATTTACTGAAGCTATTAGTGCTGGATATACAGGGCTAACGATTTTAGCTATTATGGCTACAGTGGTATCTGTATACTATTACTTTAAACTTATTGCAGTTATGTACTTTTATCCTCCAAAAGATGAGTGTGTATCTGTAGAATTTAATGATAGAAGAGTTTCTACATATGCCATCGCATTTGTAGCAATCTTAACTATTCTTGGTGGTGTTGGTTCTGCAATTGTATTCTTTATTCCAGTTATGAATATAGATTCGATTATAGCTTTAACTCAAACTGCTGTTCAGTCTTTATTTATAGGACAATAATATTTCAACAAAAATCCAAATCTGGATTTTTGGTTTTCTTTTTTAACTCTAATTCAATCTTCTAAAGTTTATATCACTTTAACAATTTGCCGATACAATACTAAATATTAAAAAATAAAGGTATTATCGTTTATGACTGAAACACTATTTGTATATGGAACACTTATGCCAAACTGTCCAAATGGACATGTTTTAGAAAATATTGTAGGAAAATTTATACCTGCAACTGTAAAAGGCTATTTAAAAGATGCTGGCTGGAGTGCAAGCATGGGTTATCCAGGAATTCATCTTGATGAAGAGGGGGATACAATTCATGGCTTTTTATTTAAGTCTTCAAATTTAATCAATCATTGGGATAATTTAGATGAATTTGAAGGTGAAGAGTTTCAAAGAGAAGATGTTACTGTTGAAACATATGATGAGATAGATGTGGATACTTTTATATATGTCTTAAAAGCTACTGATGATGAGATTGATGATTAATGATAGATTTATATATTGATGCAGATGCTTTACCTAATATATTAAAACCTATTTTACTAAGGGCAATAGATAAACAAAAGATAAAAACATTTGTTGTCTCAAATAAAAAAGTTTCGATAGGAAGTTCTGACTATATTGAATATATTGTTGTTAAAGCTGGAGCTGATGAAGCTGACAATCATATTGTGGAGTTACTTAAAGAGAATGATTTGGTAATTACTGCGGATATTCCACTTGCAGATAGGGTTATAAATAAAAATGCTCATGCAATAGATCATCGAGGTGAACTCTATACAACCGATAATATTAAAAACTATTTAGCTATGCGAGATTTGATGCAAAGTATACGAGACAGTGGTGAAGTGACAAAAGGACCTAAGCCTTTTGGACAAAAAGATTTACAAAACTTTGCAAATCAGTTTAATAAATTTTTACAAATGAATTATAGAATAAGTAGTTAAGTAATATTTTTTACTTTATCGTATAAATTAATGCAATTTTTACTTAATAGCTATAGAATTAGTGTAGAATATCTCTCGAATTAATATAAGGAATTTAAAATGACAATTAAACAAAAGCTTTTAATAGTAATTGCAGGATTATTTGGGATGAGTCTTACATTGATAATCTCGTTGGTAGTGTCCTCTCAAATGTTAGTAGGTCAGCTTCACAAATTTGAGAATTTAAGTTATAAAATAGTTCAAAATAAAGATTATCTTATCTCTCATAAAAAACTTATGACTAATATGAGTCAAGCTGTCTTTACAAAATCTAAATATGTAGATAATACATTTAGGGATACTTCCATCTTAGGCGAATGGATGAAAACTTTTTTTCAAACTGAAGAGTATAATTCTTTACCTACAAAAGTTAAAGAAAAATTGATGAAAATGCAAACTTCATATCATAAGATACATGCCATGTCAAAGAAGTTTTCTCAAATGGATAGCATTGATAGTACATTAGAAAATGAGATTGTAGTATTAGCTCCAAAATTATTTTCAGATATTATATATGGACTAGAATCATACAATGAAGTTTTAATAAATGAAGAACATCACTTATCTGAATTAGCGGATAAAGAGGTTTTAATTATTGATATAGCTGTTGCTATTTTAGCTGTTATTACGATAATTATAGGTATTTGGGGATTTAGAGTTGCTGGAAATATAATATCTACTATAAATAAATTTCAAAATGGATTGTATGACTTCTTTAAATATCTAAATAGAGAAAAAAATGCTTTAGATAAAGTTGAGCTTAATAGTGATGATGAAATAGGTAGAATGTCAAAAGAAGTTAATCGTAACATAGATATTATTGAAGAGTCTATTGAAGGTGACAAAAAAGTAATGAATGAAATAATTGTTACTTTGGATAAAGTTGAACAAGGTATTTATGCAGATAGAATAGGGGCTCATTCTACTAATCCAATGATAACTACACTTTCTAAAACTATTAATCAAATGTTAGATACTGTTAGTTGTGATATGACTGAACTTCGAATAAGATTAGAAGAGTACAAAAATGATGACTTCAGAAATAAAATAGAAATTAATTCAAATCTAAAAGAAGATATGCTTGCAGTTATGGAATCAGTTAACAGTTTAGGTGAATCTTTATCTCAAAGTGCAAAGACAACCTTAGACAATGGTGAACATTTAGCTTCAAGTTCTTCAATGATGACAGAATCAGTAAATAGTCTAGCAACTAAAGCAAATCAACAAGCAGCAAGTTTAGAAGAGACAGCAGCTGCGGTTGAAGAGATAACAAGTATCACTAGAAATAATGCTAATAATGCAGTACAAATGTCACAACTTGGTGCTAAAGTACAAAAAGAAGTTTCTGAGGGAATGGTACTTGCAAAGAAAACATCAATTTCAATGGACAGTATTAATGAGCAAGTTACTGCAATCAATGAAGCGATAACAGTTATAGATCAAATTGCATTCCAAACTAATATTTTAAGTTTAAATGCAGCTGTTGAAGCAGCAACAGCTGGTGAAGCTGGAAAAGGATTTGCTGTTGTTGCTCAAGAAGTAAGAAATCTTGCATCTAGATCAGCTGAAGCAGCCAATGAGATTAAGACATTAGTTGAAAATGCTGCTACTAAAGCGAATGAAGGTAAAGTAGTAAGTGATGATATGATTAAAGGCTATGAAACTTTAAGTACAAATGCAAATGATACAATAAGTTTAATAGAAGATGTATCTTCAGCCTCAAAAGAACAAATGACAGGAATAGAACAAATCAATGATGCAGTTACGATGTTAGATAGTGTAACGCAGGAAAATGCAAATGAAACAAGTTCTGTTGCTGAAATAGCAGTAGATGTAAGTAAGTTAGCAAATGATTTAGTATCTGATGCTAGTAGTAAGAAATTTAACTAAATAGCATTGAATCTATAGTGGAGAAAAGAACTTTTGGATAAAATGACTTACTAAGTGATTTATTTTATTGTATACTTCTACAAAAGACAACAGTTTTTGACTCCTTTCCATTTGTAAAAAATCTGTTATGGTGTATCCTCCATCCCTTACTTTTCTGTACTAAAGTACCATTACAGATTAGAGGTTTATTTGACCTAAAGTCTTTATATAAAGTTTCTTTTCTATTTTTATCAAAAAATCCATAGGTTATTACTAAAATTAAAACTACTATAACTACTTTTATTTTCATAATAAATCCTTGATTTATATTATAACAGCCTTCAGGTTAACTATGAAACTTATTGAAAAATTGAATGACTAGGCAAGTTTAAAAACTTGCCCACTCATCATTATTTGTTTTTGATTGTATTTCATTAATTTTTTGTTTCTGCGGTACTACTGTTTTAGGAGTAGTTTTTGAGGGTTGCTTATTCTGTATTACTTTTGAGTCTTTTGTCATCTCTTTTGCTTTTACATCATTTTTTCCAATAAACTCTTTTTCATTTGCATCACTTACAATTATTTTAGCAATACTATCTGTATCAAGTGCAACATCATGTGTTTGTGAGGCTATTGTTGCATTTTGTTGTGTTTGTTGATCTAGTGAGTTTACTGCGTCATTTATCTGTTGTATTCCCGTTAATTGTTCTTTTGATGCCATTTCAACATCTTTAATTAAATCAATTGTTTTAGAGATATTATCATTTAGAGTTGTATACCCACTAATCATCTCTTCAGATATTTTTTTACCACCATTTGCTTTGTCTGTAGCATTTTGTACTAATGTTTTAATCTCATTGGCTGCTTCAGCTGATCTAGATGCAAGATTTCTTACTTCTTGCGCTACAACAGCAAATCCTTTTCCAGCTTCTCCTGCCGTTGCTGCTTCAACAGCTGCATTTAATGAAAGAATATTAGTTTGGAATGCAATTTGATCAATCACAGAAATCGCTTCATTAATGGCATTTACTTCTGTATCTATTTCATTCATAGCTTTTGTTGTTTGATTTGCTAGTGATTCACCTTTTGAAGCAGAATCTGTTACATTTGATGCTAGGTTTGACATTTGAATGATATTATTTGTATTATTAGATAAATTACCTGTTATCTCTTCTAAAGCTGCTGCTGTTTCTTCTAGAGCTGCTGCTGCTTCATTTGAATTTTTATTGAGTATATCTACATTTTCTAATAAAATATCACTACTATTATCGAGTGTTAGTCCATTGACTTTATTATCAATTAACATTTTATTTATAATATCCGCAAAATTATTTAAACCTTCTGCTGTCTCTCCTAAATTACCTGTAATTCTATGTGTAAAGTCTAGTTGTTGGTAAGACAATAAAGCATTAGATATCTTATTTAAATCTCCATCAACTTTAGTAGATACGACATTAAATAAATCATTTACTCCATCTTTTAGTTCTTCTATACCATCATTTTGAGTTGATTCAGTTATTGTTTGTTGCATAATACCTGTTTTTGCTAAGTCAATAGCTTTTTTAACAGCATCTATTACTTTTTTAGAATCAGTTATATCTTGCGCAAATTTAACAACACGGGTTACTTTCCCATTATTATTTTTGACAGGAGTATATGAAGCTTGAATCCAAACTGAAGTACCATTTTTATGGAAACGTTCAAACTCATCAATTTGAGATTGTCCATTTGCTAAATTTTTCCAAAAGTTACTATAATCTGCTGTATTTGTGTAGTTTTTATCACAAAAAATACTATGGTGCTTTCCTATAACTTCATTTTCAGTGTAACCCAAGGCACTTAAAAAATTACTATTTGCATTTATAATTGTACCATCTGGTTGAAACGAAATAATTGCATAATTTTCTTCCATAGCACTTAATCGTGCTGACTCTTCTTCTGATTTTCCAAAATTAAACATTGTG
>JAONGR010000018.1 GCA_028375605.1 Arcobacteraceae bacterium | reverse complement strand
ATAATGGATAAAGTTTTAGCGAAATTAGAAAAAGATTTAAAAATAGGTTTAAGATAATGGAACAACTAAACATAACACCACTAACAAATTCATTTGATATTGTAATAGATAATATAGCTAGTGATAAATCGATCTCACATAGATGTGCTATGTTTAGTTTATTTAGTGACCAACCATCTACTATTAAAAACTATCTTCGAGGTGAAGATACAATGGATTCTCTTAGAATTGCCGAAAAATTAGGTGCATCTATTGAAGATAATGGAGATGTTATAAAAATTACTCCTCCTAAAACATTAAGAGAACCAGATGATATTTTAGACTGTGGAAATGCAGGAACAGGGATGAGACTTTATGCTGGTTTATTAGCTGGTATAGAAGGTAGTTTTGTATTAACTGGTGATAAATACTTACGTTCACGTCCAATGAAAAGAGTTGCTGATCCATTAAGAGATATTGGTGCTTCTATCGATGGTAGAGAAGATGGAAATAAAGCGCCACTTCACATACGAGGTGCAAAACTTGATTCATTTAAATACCATAGTCCAATAGATTCTGCACAAATAAAATCTGCATTGATTCTAGCTGGTATCCAAAGTGATAAAAAATCGTACTATAAAGAAGATTTACTAAGCCGTGATCATACAGAACGTATGTTAAATGGAATGGGTGCATCTATTTCTACCAATAAAGATGGATGGATTGAAATAGAACCATTAAAAGGAAAATTAAAACCTCTTAATATTACAGTTCCAACAGATCCATCATCTGCATTTTTCTTTGCAGTTGCGGCAGCAATTACTCCAAATTCGAAGGTTACTTTAAAAAATGTAACATTAAATCCTACAAGAATAGAAGCTTATAAGATTTTAGAAAAAATGGGTACAAAGGTATCATATATTAAAAATGAAGATGTCTATGAACCTATTGGAGATATTATTGTTGAATATAATGAACTAAGTGGAGTAACTGTAGATTCAAATATAGCATGGCTAATTGATGAATTACCAGCATTAAGTATTGTTATGTCAATTGCTAATGGAAAAAGTCACGTAAAAAATGCAAAAGAATTACGAGTAAAAGAGAGTGATAGAATAAGCGCTGTTGTAAACAATTTAAAAAAATGTGGAGTGTCATATACTGAATTTGAAGATGGTTATGAAATAGATGGGAATAGTACATTAAAAAAGGCAACAATAAATTCACATGGTGATCATAGAATTGCTATGAGTTTTGCAATTGCGGGACTACTATCTGGAATGAATATAGAAGATACACAATGTATAGAAACCTCTTTTCCTAATTTTTCTGAAATTCTAGAATCGTTAAAAGGATAAATATTGAAAGTTAAGTTAGCATCACATTACGGATTTTGTTTTGGAGTAAAAAGAGCCATAAAAATAGCAGAAGAACATAAAAATTCTGCAACAATGGGACCATTAATACATAATCAAAAAGAGATTAGTAGATTAAAAAAAGATTTTAATGTCGATTTATATGAAACAATTGATGAAGCTAAAGAACATGATACCGTAATTATTAGAACGCATGGTATACCAAAAAATGACCTAGCTGAATTAAAAAAGAATGATACAAAAGTTATCAATGCAACCTGCCCATTTGTAACTACTCCTCAACAAATTGTAAAAAAAATGTCTGAAGACAAATACAGTGTTGTTATCTTCGGTGATGCTGATCATCCTGAAGTAAAAGGTGTGAAAAGTTATGGGGACGATGTGCATGTAGTACCAAATCCTGAAGCATTAGACTCTTTAATTTTTAAATATGATAAAATTGCGACTGTAGCTCAAACCACAAAACAAAAAGAAAAATACCTTGATATTGTTAACAGTTTAATACTTAAATATAAAGAAGTAAGAGTATTTAATACTATTTGCGATGCAACATTTGAAAACCAAGCAGCCACTAGAGAATTATCAGATACCGTTGATATAATGATTGTAATAGGTGGTAAGAACTCATCAAATACGAAACAATTATTCAATATATCAGAAGAAAATTGTGTAAGTTATTTAATAGAAGATGAAACAGAATTAGATTTAAAATGGTTCAAAGATAAAGAAACTTGTGGTGTAACGGCAGGTGCTTCAACTCCCGATTGGATCATTCAAAAAGTCATCCAAAATATAGAAAAAATATAACAATAAAAAAATTAAGTCAAATTTCGGTATAATCACCCAATAAAAAACAAAAGGGTAGGCAAGCAAATGAAATTTGAAGATTTTGAAACAGAGGGTGAAGACTTCGCAGCAATGTTGGAGGAAAGCGAAAAGAACACAGAAACTAATTCAGTTACAGACGGTGAGATCGTTCTTATTGGTGATGAAAACTTTACAGTAAGTATCGCAGGTAAAGAGGGAAGAATTCCTTTAAGTGAAATTACAAATATTGATGGAACACTTAAGTATTCTGTGGGTGATACAATTACAGTTATGATTACTGGTACAAGAGGTGAGAACTTATCACTATCTTATAAAAAAGTTTTACAAAAAGCTAAATTTGATGAATTTTTCGCACAACATGGTGAAGAACCAGAAAATGTAATCGTTGAAGGTACTGTAACTTCTGTTAAACCAAGAGCTGGATTTATCGTTCAAGATGAAGAAGGTATGGAATACTTCATGCCAATGGCACAAGGTTTCTTAAAAGCAATTGGAGCAGTTGGTAAAAAAATCAAAGCTGTTGTTCTTAAAGCAAAACCAGAAACATCAAGTATTGTTATCTCAAGAAGAAAACTAATCGAAGAAGCTCAAAAACATAAAGAAGAAAAAATAGCTGAATTAATGGAAAATAATGAACCTAAAACAGGTATTGTTAAAAAAATTACTTCTTACGGTATGTTCGTAGATTTAGGTGGAATTGATGGTTTAGTAAACTACAATGAAATCTCTTATAAAGGTCCAGTTAATCCATCTGCTTATTACAAAGAAGGTGATGAAGTAGTTGCAGTAATGAAGTCTTATGACAAAGAAAAAGGACACTTATCTTTATCAATTAAAGAAGCATTAGCTAACCCATGGGAAGAGATGAGAGATGCATTAGAAACAGGTGATACAATCACTGTTACAGTATCTAACTTCGAATCTTATGGAGCATTTGTTGATTTAGGAAACGACATTGAAGGTTTATTACATATTTCAGAAATTAGTCATAACAAAAATGTTAAAAATCCAAAAGATTACTTAGAAATTGGTCAAGAGATCAATGTTGAAGTTATCGATTTAGATTGTGACAAAAGAAGATTAAGAGTAAGTTTAAAATCTTTACAACCTAAACCATTCCAAACATTTATTAAAGAAAACAAATCAGGTGATGTAATTACTGGTACTGTTGCAACTTTAACAGATTTTGGAGCATTTATTAGTCTTGGTACAGTTGATGGTCTTTTACATAATGAAGAAGCAAACTGGGAATCTACAGCTAAATGTAAAGATATATACAAAAAAGGTGATGAAATTGAAGTTAAAATTATTAAAATTGATACTGAAAAAGAAAACATCTCTTTAAGTGTTAGAGCTCTTCAAGATTCTCCTGCACAAAAATTTGAAAAAGAACATAATAATGGTGACATTATTAAATCAACAGTAAAAGATATCAAAGACTTTGGTATTTTTGTTGTACTTGAAAACAATCTTGATGGTCTTATCAGAAAAGAAGATATGATGAAACCTGAAGAGGGTGAAGAAGAAGTTAAAATTGGTGATGAAATCGAAGCTGTTGTTGTAAATATAGATAAACAAAGAAATAGAGTAAGATTATCAGTTAGAAGATTAGCGTCTCAAAAAGATAGAGATATGTTAAAATCAGTTAACGACGAATCAACAATGACACTTGGTGATGCACTTGCAGGACAGTTAAAGTAATATACTTTAATTGTTAAAATGGAGAAAATTATGAATAAACCTACAGTAGTAGTATGTGACCATATCCACGAAAGTGGATTGGACATATTAAAAAATACTAGTGATATAAATTATGTGTATGCAGCTGATATAGATAAAACTGCCCTTTTAGATGTAATCAAAGATGCAGATGTTTGTATAACTAGAAGTTCAACAGATATTGATGAAAAATTCTTAAATGCAGCAACAAACCTTAAAGCCGTAGTACGTGCTGGTGTTGGTGTTGATAATGTTGACATAGATGGTTGTAGTAAGAGAGGTGTTATTGCTATGAATGTTCCTACAGCGAACACATTAGCAGCAACAGAACTTACAATGACACATTTACTTTCATGTATGAGAAAAATGCCTTATGCACACTCTCAACTAAAAGATCATAGAATCTGGAAAAGAGAAGATTGGTACGGTCAAGAACTTTATGGTAAAAGAATCGGTGTAATCGGTTTTGGTAATATTGGACATAGAGTTGCATTAAGATGTAAAGGTTTTGAAATGGACGTTGTAACATACGATCCATATATCTCATCAACTAAAGCAACTGATTTAGGTGTTGAATATACTACAAATTTTGATGACATTTTAGCTTGTGATATTATTACAATACATACACCTAAAAACTCTGAAACATTAAATATGATTGATGAAGAGCAAATTGCAAAGATGAAAGATGGAGTTATCCTAATCAACTGTGCAAGAGGTGGATTATATAATGAAGAAGCACTTTTTAATAATCTAAAATCTCGAAAAATTCACATGGCAGGTATTGATGTATTCAATAAAGAACCAGCTATTGACCATCCATTATTAGATTTAGACAATATCACAGTAACAGCACATTTAGGTGCAAATACAGTTGAGTCTCAATATAAAATAGCTACACAAGCTGCTAATAATGCAATTAATTCTGCACGTGGTATTAGTTATCCTCATGCGTTAAATTTACCAATTGATGAAACTAAAATTCCATCTTTTGTTAAACCATATTTAGAATTAACACAAAAGATGGCTTTTTTACTTTCTCAAATGGATAAAAGTGAAATCAAATCTATCAAAATAGAAGCAGAAGGTGAAATTGCAGACTATTTAGATAGTTTAGAAACTTTTGCAATTGTTGGTGCTTTAACTCAATCATTAAGTAGTGATAAAATCAACTATGTAAATGCAACATTTGTTGCAAATGAAAGAGATATTAAAGTTGATTCAGCAGTTCACTCAAATACGAGTGCATATAAGAATCAAATTACTGTAAAAATCACTACTAACAATGGTGTAAATTCTACTAGTGGAACTATTTTTGAAGAAGAAGTTCAAAGAATTATCAGTATTAATAATTGTTTAGTAGATATCGAACCTACAGGAAAAATGATTTTACTTTCAAATTCTGATGTACCAGGTGTAATTGGTAATGTTGGTACTTTATTAGCTTCAGAAGGTATAAATATTTCTGATTTTAGACTAGGAAGAAACAAAGATGGAGCTTTAGCTGTAATCATTGTTGATGAAGAAGTAAAAAGTAATACTTTAGAAAAATTAGCAAATATTGAAGCTGCGAGATCAGTTTCATATGCTCAAATATAAGGATTTATTATGGCATTAGGTATGAGCGATTTAAAAAAAGGTATGAAAATAGAAGTTGATGGTACTCCATACAAAATTACAGACTATGCACATGTTAAACCGGGTAAAGGTGCAGCATTCGTAAGATGTAAAATCAAAAACTATTTAAATGCAAAAACAATTGAAAAAACATTTCATGCAGGTGATAAATTTGAAACTCCAGATTTACAACAAAAAGTTATGCAATTTTTATATGATGACGGTGAGATGTTACAGTTTATGGACACAAATACTTATGATCAAATAGGTTTAACTTATGATCAAGTTGGTGATACGGAAAAATGGATTATTGATGGTATGAATGTTGATATGATGTTTTTTAAAGGTGAAGCAATTACTGTTGAACCACCAGCAACTGTTGAGATGAAAATTGTGGAAACTCCACCTAACTTTAAAGGTGATTCACAAGGTGGTAAAAAACCTGCAACTTTAGAGTGTGGAGCTGTAGTACAAATACCATTTCATTTAATTGAAGGTGATATAATCAAATGTGATACAAAAACAGGTGATTATTTAGAAAAAGTAAAATAATACTATTTTATTTTTTACTCAAAAGGGACTTATTTTAAGTCCCTTTTTTTAAATCCAAAAATTGGCTATAAATGACAAAAAAACAACTTATTATTTTTGATATGGATGGTACATTAATTGATAGTGGTGATGTAATTTCAAATACTATTAATTATGTCCGAACAAACATTGGGTTAGATATAATGCCTAAAAATGAATTACTCACAAACCTTAATAATCCAGACATAAATTCATCAGAATTTTTTTATGGTACATCTGCTTTTACAGATGAACAAACAGAACTATTTGGAAAATATTATCATGAAAATTGTATAAAGGATATTCTTTTATATAATGGGATAAAAGAGTTATTGGAGACAATGAGTAAACATTTTATCTTAAGTATAGCAACAAATGCCTCTGTTGAGTTTGCTAGAAAAATGACGGAATACTTAAATATCGATCATTATTTTGAATATATTGTAGGCTCTAATCAAGTTAAAGTGGCTAAACCACACCCTGAAATGCTTTTAAATACACTAGAATCACTCAATATAAAAGTAGAGCATTCAATACTAATTGGTGATAGCAATAAAGATAAAAATGCTGCTGTATCTTGTGGTATGGATTATCTATTAGTGAATTGGGGATTTACTCAACATGAAGAAGATGGTGTAATTAATAATGCCGATGCATTAAATAAAAAATTATTGTCTTTACGATAAAAAGAGTTAAAATCTATGACTTTAACTCTTCTTTTGCGACAACTGTTTCGATATCCATAATAACTAACATTTGATTATCTTCAAGTCTTACAAAACCTTTCAAATATCGTGAAGGAATAGCTGAACCCATATCTGATACTGGGTATAATTGCGATGTCTCTAATTTTTGAACATCATCAACTTTATCAACAACAAGTCCGATCATTCTATTATCACCAGTAATAACTGCAATAACAGCTGTATTTTCATCGTATTGTACTTCTCCAGTACCAAATTTAACTCTAATATCTAAAATAGGTACAACTTCACCTCTAAGATTTATAAGTCCTTTTACCCATTCACTAGTGTTTGGTAATGTTGTAATTAAATCTGGATATGTTAAAATTTCTCTGATTTTTGGTAACTCAACTGCATATTTCATTTCACCTAATATAAATGTCATATATTCATCTGAGTTTGTACTATTGAATTCTTTATCTATTCTTGCCATAATTTTCCTTTTATCTATCTAATAATCTTTAACACTAATTACTTAATCTTGTAAAAAGCTATATACTATATTTTATCTGTTATATTCTTTGAAATAACTTTGCAATTTACTGAGACTTTAGAGTTTTCCAATGTTATGATATTATCAATTTCTATATCCTCAAGGCTCATAATCCTATCATTTTGTGTCAACTGGACAAAACCTTTTTTTTCTTTTTTCTCAGGATGATTCAAAAGAAAAGTCTGATTTAAAAGCTCTAAATTATCAGATTTTATTCGTATTATTTGATTAAAAGAATTTTTAAACTGTTGTTTCATATTTTTAATTTTTGACTCTATAAATTCAAATCGCTTTTCAAAAGATTGTTGTTCAAAGCTGGATTTTAAATGAATAAGTTTTTGTTCTTTTTGCACTAATAAAGTTTTAAATTTATGATTAAAATCGTTTACTATATTATCTGTATATTGCCGTAAATCATTAATATTTGGTGTTGATATTTCTATTGCATTTGAGGGAGTACTTGCTCTTATATCTGCCACAAAATCAGAAATAACAAAATCATTTTCATGACCTACAGCACTTATAATAGGAATTTTTGCTTTATAAATAGCATCTGAAACTATCTCTTCATTAAATGCCCATAAATCTTCTATACTTCCACCACCACGACCTACAATTAAAATAGAATTATCTAAATCATCGTAAGCTAAATCATCAACAATTTGAATATTTTTAACTATATTTTCTTTTGCATTTTCACCTTGAACTAAAGTTGGTAAAAGAATCATTTTTGCTAAAGGATATCTAACAGATAATATTTTTTTCATATCTTCAATTGCAGCACCAGTATTTGAAGTAATTACATAAATATTTTTAGGATATATTGGCAAAGTCTTTTTAATTGATTTATCAAAGTATCCTTTGATTTGAAGTTTTGTTTTCAATTGATCATAAGCCAATGACAAAGCCCCAACTCCACTTGGCTCTATTTTTTGACATAATAATTGATAATTTCCTCGTGGAGTATACACCGTTAAATTCCCGGTAATTACTATTTTAGCCCCAACTTCTAAGCGAAATTTTAAATACTGAGCATTGCCTTTAAACATAACACATGAAATAGTAGACTTGTTATCTTTAACACTAAAATAAATATGTCCTGAGTTATGATAAGTAAGATTTGAGATTTCACCTTCTACATAAACCGTAGAAAAAGTTGTCTCTAAAATACCTTTAATTTGTTCATTTAAAGTACTTACTGTTATTGGAGAATTCACTAAGTTATATCTTTCTAGCTATAAAAGTAGTACTCATATCCATAGAATAACCCTGAACAAAAATTGGTTCTAAACCTACTTCTTTTAGCTCTTCACACATCTGTTTTGTTGTAATAAAAGCTTCAATTGATTTTGGTAAATAAGTATAAGCATCTTTATTTTTAGAAACAAGTCCCCCAATATGAGGCATCAAATTATTCATATAAAATTTTGTTAATTTTGCTGGAAAATCATTTTTATCATTTTTTGTAAATTCTAAAATAACACAAAGTCCATCTTTTTTGAGAACTCTTGCAAATTCTCTTAGACCCTCTTTTCTCTGAACTACATTTCTAATACCATAAGATATAGAGATGATATCAGCACTTTCACTATCAATAGGCATAGATTCAGCTCCAGCTTCTACAAAAGTTCGATGTGGTATTTTTGTTTTACCCACTTCCATCATTCCTACACTAGGATCTACACCAACAATATCATCTATCTCTATTGCATTATCATTTGCTACATTTTCCCAATCGATCATTAAATCACCAGTACCACAAGCAACATCTACAATTTTAGTTAAATGAGTTTTTCCATAGAAATCATATGCCATATTACAAGCTTTTTTACGCCATGTTTTATCTATACCCATACTTAAAATTCTATTTGCTAAGTCATATGTCTTAGCAATATCATTAAACATTTTAATTATATCTTCTTGATTATCTCTATTTTCTTCTGCCAATTTTTTACCTTAAAATATATATTTTGCTACAATTAACCCAAGAATAAATCCTATATTTAATCCAACTAATACCTTCATAAATGTTAATTTTTTATCATTATTTGGAACATGATTTAATATCAATTCTTGTTTTTTTAAACTCTTATCAAAATTCTCAGCTGCAATATCAATTTTGTTCAACATTTGTTTTAATGTGATTTCACTTAATTCAAGTTGTTCAGCTAATTCTTTTGCTTGCTTAAAACTCATATCACTCATTAAACTGATCCAATTATTTTATCTCAATCCATCTATCTAAATCAGTAAATATAGGATTTAAAGTTCGTAGAACATAATCTTTTGCTTCTGTTTGTAATCTTCTAAAAAAAAGATATTTTAACGCTGCCTCTCTATCTCCCGCATCCTTTGCTTCTAATGCTTTTACTGCAAAATCTGTATTGTTATGAGCCATTTCCCAAACTGTACTACCTAGGTATCTACTCATAGTGATAACTTTATCATTTGTAACAGCAAAATATCGTGGATCTTTTACAAAATCAGTAATAGTAGAGTTGCTTCCTAAATACTTATGTCCGAAAAAGTTTATAAATTGTTCTTCTAAGTAATCTTTTTCTGTACTTATCGCTCTGTTTAAAGCAAAGAATAAATTATCAGTTGAATTTCTTTCAATTTTTCTTAATTTTTTCATAGTTGCAATTGCATTTTTACCATCAAGTTCACCGTCACCCATAGGTACGATCCACTTAACATTTCCAAATGTTCCTACTTTAGCAATTTCGTCAAGGACTAATGAAGATGTTTTATTTCCACCAACATCAACTATAATTTCATGATTATCATCCATTAAAATCATCTCATCAAGTTCAGTAATTTTATTTGTAGATAACATTTTTTTATTTACAATTTTAGTTGCAGTAAAACTTTGAGAATCATTATTTTCATCATCTATTTCTATATAAGTTACAGCTTTACCATGTTTTTTATAAAGGTATGGTGCAATAACTTGCATAGCTACTGTTGATTTACCAACACCACCTTTAGTTTGAGGAATAATTATCATCTGTCTTATCCTTAATATATATTAACTTTAGTTTATCTAATTTTTAATTTTATTTTGATTATATTTACAATGAATAGAGCCTAGTTTATAAGACTATGAGAAATCACTTCTTCTTTATTATCATATAACTTTATTTTAAATCCATCCGTTGACTTACCATCTTCATCTATATCTATGATTGCTATTTGCATAATAGATCTGCAATTATTAGGAACATTAAAATGTCCTCCCATTCCTGTTAATGCTTTTTGAATTGGAATGTCACTTTCCATCCCTATCACATTATCTCGACAACCAGTCATTCCAATATCTGTTACATAATATGTTCCATCTGTTATCTCTTGATCATCAGTTCCTACATGCGTATGTGTTCCACATATTGCACTTACACGACCTTTTAGCATCTGCATAAGAATTCGTTTTTCAGCTGTTACTTCTGCATGAAAATCAATAAAAATATGTTTTACATTATCTTTTTCTAGTTTTTCAACAACTTCTAAAATATGACTAAAAGGATTTAAAACTTGAGGCATAGTGTAAAGTCCCATAAGATTAATTACTGCAAGTTTTACACCATTTACATCAACAACTTTAACACCAGAGCCAGGAACACCTTCCGGGTAATTATCAGGTCGTAAAACAGGTTTTGTTTCTAGTAAAACAATCATGTCTTTTTTCTTATCCCAAGAATGATTTCCTCCAGTTATAAGATCAATACCACAATTAAATAATTCAGCCGCATTTTTAACAGTTAAACCAAAACCATGACTAGCATTTTCACCATTTGCTATAACAAAATCAATTTGATGTGTATCTTTTAGTCTTTCAAGGTTTTCTTTAATTATTTTTCGTCCTGGACGACCAACAATATCTCCAATAAATGCGATTTTTATTTTCTTTTGAATACTATTAATTTCTAACACTTTGCACCTTCTATATATAATTCTATTCTAAACTGTGCACCATTACAATAATTGATTGCTCTAATTATTCCACAATGTTCATCAACAATCTTTTTAGCAATGTTTAAGCCTATTCCCATGCCACCACTTTTTTTTGTACTTACAAATGGCTCAAATATTTTATCTATAATATCATTACTTATTCCACCTGCGTTATCTACGAAATCTACCACAATTTTATTATTAATCTTTTTAATTTTTATATCTAATTTTCTAACCTCATAATCTTCTACTTTTACTAATTCATCTAAAGCATTATTTATAATAATGATCCATAACTGTTCTATTCTCTGCTTTTGTGCTAAAGCATTAAAAACTAATGTATCTTTATTATTAGAGATATCAAATAATTCATCATTAAGATAAATCCGACTAATTTGCTTCGCATTGTTAAAGCTCAATCTTAAAGCAGTAATTAAAGTATTATAAATATTAACATTTTCTATACTCTCAGAAGAGGAACTAGAAACCTCTTTCATTGCTTCAATAATATTAGATATCCTATTTATACCGTCGCTTATTGTATCTGTATCTAAAAGTATATTGTCTCTTAAATTGCTTTTAGGTAGATCTTCAATGTCATATTTTAATAATTCAAAATTTCCTTTTATATATGTTAAAGGGGTATTTATCTCATGTGTAATTCCGGCTGCTAATGCACCTATGGAACTTAATTTTACATTAGCTAATTGATCTTGCTGTATTCTTTTTAACTGTTCTGTATTTTTTTGTACTTCATCTTTGATTCTTTTTTCTAAAGATTTATTTAACTCTTCAAGTTTAACCTTATTAGATATTTTTATTTGAATAGCAGTATACGAAATAATTTTATTTTTAATGAAATTTGGTTCAATATAAGATTCCACCCAATAATAACTCTTATCTTTTGCTAAGTTTTTAATTTTACCTTTCCATGTTTTTCCAGATTTTATACTATTCCACATATCAATAAATAATTCTCTTGGCATATCTGGATGTCTTATAATAGATTGGTTTTCACCAATTAGCTCACTTTTTGAATACTGTGATACTTTACAAAATGCATCACTAACGCTTAAAAGAGTACCATCTGTATCTGTTACTGTTCTAATAACATATTGGTCAATTACTCGTAAAGACTCTTTTAGTTTTTTAGTTCTCTGTTCCACTTTTTTATCAAGCTGATTATTTAAACGTTCAATTTTGTTCGTCATTTTTGACATTGGTCGAGAAAATATAAAGGCAAGTATAATTCCTAAAAGAATCGTTGACAATAAAATAGATATATATACATAATACATCTCTTTATCAATTATTGTTCCAAAATCAGGATACACTAGAACTAAAATCGCTTCATCTTTATTATTTTCTTTAATTTTAATAGCAATATATTTATCTGTTTTTTGAGTCATTATCCTAGAAAAATCAAAATTTTTATCATTTAGTAATATACTAAGGTCTATCTTTGATTCACGATATTTTTCCCATGATAATTCTTTTTTTGAATCTATTATAATATTAGCATCTTTATCTAGTAAAAATAATTTATAATTCTTATTATATATACTACTAATAATTGCATCAACTTTAATATAAAATCGTAGTACTCCACTCCCTACATTAACACCAATAATATATAATGGCTGTACAAAATTGAGGTTCTCTCCTTTTATAATATTTACACCAATTTTAGAGTGCCAAATAGTATTAATTTTTGTCTCTTTTATTTGATGAAATATATCTTTATCAATTTTGGTTGGGATAAATTTTTCTACACTCTTTATATGAGATGAGCTATGTGTGATTGTATCTATTTCTTTTGTATTAGTATATTTAATTTGAAGTATTGTAGGATCTGAAAGTATAATTGTTTCAAATAAACTCTCTATAAAATTTTCATTTTTTTTATTCTTGATATACTTTTGAAAAGTTTTATTTTGACTTAGTGAAAAAAGGTGATTATCAAGATTTTCTATACTTTTAGAAATCATCATCTCTTTTTTTATTATCATCATATTTGATACTTTTGTTTTATTTAATAATTCTTTTTCATATGCAATTTTAGAAAAAGAATATACAGAAAAAAGTGCTAAAAATATGCCAAATATAACAAAGGTAAAAAATAGTTTTAAATTAAATGACATATTATGACCAGTCTTATAAACTTAAAACTTCAGAAATTTTCTTTTCTACTAATTGTAGAGAATCAAACGGTTTCATCAAATAGTACATTGCACCATTTTTGTGAGACTGTAAGACTTTATCTAATGTTGAATATGCTGTCATCATTATCACCTTTTGATCAGGATTATTTTCCATTAATTTCTCCAGAGCATCCAATCCATTCATTTGAGGCATCATAATATCCATTAATACAACATCATAACTTTTATCTATATTTGATAGAGCAGTTATAGGATTTGAATATGTTGTTACAGTGTATTTCTCATTTCGACTAAGCAATTTTTGCAACATACTTAAAATTTCATTTTCATCATCTACAATAGCTATTTTATATTTCTTTATTTCCATTATCTACTCCCTAACTAAATAAGTCTTTTGCAGCTATTTTCATAACCAAATCATTTTTTTCTTGAAGCATTTGATCTAATATGTTAAATACATCTTGACTTGCATTTTCTATAAGTTTTACTCTATCTTCTATTACAGCTTTGGAACATACTACTGAATTACCTGAACACTCTTTTGCTAATAAATTTGCTTCATCATGTACTATAGAATGTGGTTTATTAAGACTTGCATACGATTTTGTAGCACTGAATTCTTCTTTTCCTAATCCCATATCATACCATTTCCCAAGTCTACATTCTGTATGTTTACTAACTTTAAAATTATTACTATCTCCAAATAATAATTGATATAAATTATTTTTATAAATAACATGGTCAAGTTTTGCAAGATTAATAAAAATTTTATTACTAATCGAATCAACTTCAAATACACTTCTACCTGAATTTTTTTGAAATGATTCCATCAATTTAATTAAAACACTTACACGCTCTTTTGTTTCAGTAACTACACCAGACACAACATCCGAACTCTCTTTCATACGAGCTGTTTCTTGTTGTATTGAAAGTACAACATCTTTAATCTCTTTTGCTGCATCAGAGGATCTCGATGCTAAATTTCGTACTTCTTGAGCAACTACAGCAAAACCTTTTCCAGCTTCTCCAGCAGTGGCAGCTTCAACAGCAGCATTTAAGGATAAAATGTTTGTTTGAAATGCAATTTGGTCAATTACCACAATTGCTTGAGCGATATCATTACTTTTTTGTACTAAATTTGTTACAATTTCATTTTCTGTAACAATTTGATTGTTAAGATTTTCTGTATCTTTTACGATATTTTGAGTTAGTGTTAAACCTTCAGTTGAACCATGAGCTGTATCTTTTGATTCTTTAGCCATATTTTCTAATTCACTTAATAAGTCTTGATATACATTTTGTGTATTTGCTAAAGATACGTTTATATTGTCGTTATGCTTATGTAGCAATCCACCTTCCGCATTATCATGAATAGAAGTTTTAATCAAAGACACAATTGTAAAATCAGTATAGTCTTTATATGAAATTCTTGCTTCACAATCTGCAATTATAATACTATCATTTCTTTGAGAAATCACTTTTAATAATGCATTTTTATCCTGAATATTTTCATTTGCTTTATCATTTATGAATATAATATTATTTGATTTATCTATAGCAACGATACCCTCAGAAGTTGTAAATTTTGCTATTTTTGTTAAAGTCTCATTTTCTGATGCCAATTCCTCAATTTGTGTTTGAAAATCTTCTCTTATAGTTTTTACTTCACTTTTATGTGCTAATTCAGTTTGAGATATTTTATTTTCCAGCTCAATTATTTGCTGTTTTAACTTTTCACATTCTTTCTCTTGAGTCTTGTTAGAAAAAAACATTTAGTACCTTTTTTAAAATTTTCTTATTTTATCAAATTAATTATTATATAAGAATTAATTATTTATACAATAACCACTACTAAATGCCCACTGAAAGTTATACCCTCCAAGTTCACCTGTAACATCAAGAACTTCACCTATAAAATAAAGGTTTTTTTGTAACTTACTTTCAAAATTATTATTTACTTCTTTCGTTGAAATACCCCCTTTTGTAACCTCTGCTTTTGTATACCCAAAGTTACCAGCAGGAGCCATTATATAATTTCGTAAATCTATATCTAAATCTTTTATTTGTTGCTTAAATCTTTTTGGTAAATAACTATCTTTATTTGGTAAAAAATCTATAGAAAAATTTCCTTTTTTCCAGTATAAAGATGTCGTTAAAATAGCAGGTCCACTACATCCTTTATGTGTAAAAAGCATTTTCCCAACAACTGTTTTATCTAATACCTTTATTTTAACATCTACAGACAAACCACTTAATTCTTTAAACCAGAATTGATCTTTTTGTACAGTAAATCCTACAAGGGCTGGATCGAGTCTATTAATAGTATGTCCAAATTTTTCTGCAATTTTAAAGCCTATATCACTTCCACCAATACTAGCATAAGAAAGACCTCCAGAAGCAACTATAAGTTTTTTTCCTTCTATATCACCTTTATCAGTTTGGATGATATAATTATCTCCATACTCTACATCTAAAACTTTTGTACTTAACCTAAATTTACAATGAGAAGTAAGTTTTGTAAACATATTAATAACATCACTACTACTATTACAAAAATATGTTCCTTTTACTATTTTTGGATTTAAATTAGGATAAACACCATTAGTATTTAAAAATTCTAATAAATCTTTTTCATTAAATCTTTCTAAGTATGATTTTATAAAATTACTATCTCCTAAAAATTTATCTATACCCATAATTTTATTTGTGATATTACACTTAGCTCCACCACTTATTTTTATTTTAGCACCTATTTTAGGATTTGAGTCAATGATACAAATACTTTTATTTTTGATTTGAGAAGCGCACATAAGACCACTCGCCCCTGCACCAATTATGATGATGTCATATATCACTATTTTCCCTTTTTAGTTAAATAGTTTAAGGTAGTAATAATCAAATCATCGTCATCTCTACTTGGTGATTTTATAGTTTCTTTTTTCTCGTCATTATATACTATTGTGATATTCATATCGTAGTTACTTATAGTTTTAATCTTTTTATGTAATGCATTAATTTTAATAATAATAAGTTCTATAAATTGTTTTGTTGCTAAATCAAGTCTTCCAAATCTATCTTCCATCTCATCTTGAATACTATATACTTCCTTAACCTCTTTACACATACTTAGACGTCTGTATAATTCTAATCTAACTCTATCCTCACTGATATAATCACTTGAAATAAAAGCAGTAATACTTAGTTTTATATCAACAGAAACTTCCTCTTCTTCTACTTCACCACTCAAAATAGCAATCGCCTCTTCTAACATCTTAAGGTAAAGTCCATATCCTATTTGTTTGATATGTCCACTTTGAGCTTCTCCGATAATATTCCCACCACCACGTATCTCTAAATCTTGATGCGCTAAAGCTGTACCACTTCCTAAATATGAGTTTGATTCTAATGCAATAAGTCTTCTTATAGCGTCTTTTGTGATAATTTTTTTATCTTTAACTACAAAATAACAAAATCCCTCTTTACCACCACGCCCTACTCGACCACGCAACTGATGAAGGTCAGCTATACCAAATCTATCTGCACCATCTATTATCATACTGTTTGCATTTGGCAAATGTAAACCAGATTCGACAATAGAAGTAGCCAACAATATATCTATTTCACCATTTGAGAACATCTCCAAAGTATCTTCACTTTGTTTTACCGTAATTTTCGAATGCATCACTGCAATTTTTAGATTTGGCATGATTTCAAGTAAATCTTTTTTCTTCGTTTCAATTGTTGCAATATTATTATATATATAAAAAAGTTGACCACCACGGCGTTTTTCTCTTAATATGATCTCTTTAATCATTTTGTCATCATATTCTTTTACAAAACTTCGTACACCTAGTCTTTCACTAGGTGGAGTAAGTAACGAACTCATACCTTTTATCTTAGACAGTGCAAGATTAAGCGTACGAGGAATAGGCGTAGCACTCATAGAAAAAATATGCACATCACTTCTAATATCTTTTAATTTTTCTTTTTGTTTCACACCAAACTTGTGCTCTTCGTCTACCACAACTAAACCAAGATTATGACACTTAACATTTAAAAGTGCATGAGTACCAACAACTAAATCAATTGTTCCATTTTCAAGTGATTTTTTAAGAGCGGTTCTATCTTTTGTAGATGTTCGACCATCTAGTTTTGCTATTTTAAAACCAAATGGTTCAAGTCTTTTTTTGATACCTTCAAAATGTTGAGAAGATAAAAGAGTTGTAGGACAAATAAATAAAGTCTGATATCCATTTAATAAAACTGCCAACATTCCATTCATAGCAACTTCTGTTTTACCAAATCCTACATCTCCACTTAAAAGCCGATCCATCACAAGTCCAGAATTCATATCACTTAAAAACTCTTTTACACTTCTGTTTTGATCTTTCGTATACTCAAATCCTGCACCACCTTGAAGTACTTCTATCTCCTCTTTTGTAGTGTCGATATAGATACCTTTGGTTAGTTCTCTTTTCGCTGCAATTGCAATTATATCACTAGCAATTGCAAAAAGTCTCTCTTTTACTTTTCCTTTGAGTTTAGCGAAGCTTCCTTTTCCAAGCTTATCTACTGTTGCAATACTTCCACTATCTGCTAGATATCTATCAATGATACCTATGTTTTCTACAGGAATAAGAAGTTTATCATCACCTGCATATTGTACTATTACAAAATCTCTCTTAGCTCCCATAACAGTAACAGGTTCGATACCCTTAAACTGACCAATACCATGAACTTCATGTACCACAAAGTCATCTTTTTTCAACTCATCTAAAACTATTTTTGGTCGTTTTTTTCTTTTCTTTTTTATTTGCTTATTTAGAGAGATGATTACCTCATCATCACTTACTAAGTTTACAACTTCATCTTGAATTTTATAAGTAATATTTTTATCATTTAGATCAAGATCATATCCTCTAGCTTTTCCTTCTGTGGAAGAGATGATAGTTACTTTTTTACCCTCGTGAAACTTTAAAAATTCTAAAACATTTGCGACATCTATCTCTTTATATGTATCATCTTCTAAAATAGGAGTAGTTGAAAGAAGCTCCTCTTTTGGTATCCTTTTTTCTTCAAAGATATATACCTCTTCTATCTCATCCAAAGCTTCTTTTGTGATGCTACTTTGTAATTTTTGTGTGTAATACTCAGCATCTTCATCTAAAAACCAAAACCCTAAAGAATGTATATCTTTTTCAAATACATCAATATTTGATTCTTCTATTTTCTCATTAATTGTTTTTAGTTTTTGTTCATCAAAAGCTAAAAACGATGCACTTATTGTAAACTCTTCAAGTTCATCTTTAAAAGACTTTTGATTCTCTACATCAAATTTACGAATACCATCAACTTCGTCATCAAATAAACTTACTCTATAACCATATTCATCATTTGGTGGAAAGATATCGATAATATCTCCACGGATAGATACTTCACCCTGCTCTGTAACAATATCTACAAAATAATATCCCCAGTTGTACAGTTTATCTTTAAGCTCACTAATATTTATTGTAGATGCAAATTCTATTGTTAAGTTATCAAAACATTCAGCTTTTGGAAGTGGATAAGTAATAGTTCTTACAGGAGATATAAGTAATTTATTTTGTTTTCTGTATTTATGAAAACCCTCTAACGTTGATGTCATCTCTTTTATCTCATCAGAAAAAGAGAGTAAATCATCTCCGAAATTTGCACGTAAATCACTTAAGACAAATGGTGTTAATCCCAAGTAACTAGCACAATCACGTGCCATCATCGCTTGTTTTTCATCTGCAACTATTAAAAGTTTTGTATCTTTGTTTTGTTTTATGTAGTTAAATATTTTATTCATTTGATTGGTAGTTTTCCTTAAATGAATTATGCCACTTTTCTTCTCAAAAACTGCTTTTAAATACTTAGTTTGTGCTTTCTATATAAGCAGGATAATCTATATACTCATTTCTATCTTGTAATATATCATTTATTATTTCTATTGTATTTATATCCTCATTATTAACATTAGGTATAAATCCATTAACTTTCTTTCTATTATGCAATACAGTATTAATTGCATTTACTACTATTTCAATATTCTCTATAGGTTTAGATATAAAAGCATTTAAACCCACGTTTATAGCTTCTTGCAGTTCGGATAAGTCACCATAACCAGTTAAAAGGATGATCGGCTGATTAAAATCAATCTTTTTTATCTTTTTACTCATTGTGATTCCATTCATTTGAGGCATATTTAAATCAGTTATAATTAAATCTGGTTTATACTTTTTAAATTTAGAAATACCTTCTATTCCATCATAAGCTAAAATCAACTCTTTACATTCTTCTTGCAATAAAAAACTCATATACTCTTGAGTATCTTTATTATCATCTACAAGTAAGATCGAAATCTCTTTAAACATTTTTTTCCTTCATTTTATTTTTTACTGTATCTTTTAAAATAATCTCAAATTGTGCACCATCATTAGAATTATGGATACTAATTTTCCCTTTCATATGCTCTTCTACTATCATTTTTGACATGTATAATCCGAGTCCTGTCCCATTTTTTTCAGTTTTTGTGGAAAAATAAGGGTCGAAAATATTATCAATAATATCAACTGGTATTCCACCTGCATTATCACTGATTGAAAGTATGATTTCATTTTCAGATTTTTCAATCACTATTTTTATCTCTTTATTTTTTATTTGATTTTCTATCAATACGTCTTTTGCATTATTTAAGATATTTAATATCGCTTGCCCTAGCTCATTTTCATATCCTTCAATATTATAATCTATCGATTCAGTAAATTGGATATTTATATTATTTGAAATAAAGATTGGTTTGACTAAAGCAATAGTATCAATAATCATTTTATTGAATGAAAATTCTTTTTTTACTTTTTCTGGTTTAAAAAAATCTCTAAAGTCATCTATAGTTTTCGACATCTCATTAATTTGTTTTTTTGAATGAATTCTAAAAAAATCTATTGTTTCATCGTTGAGTTTTCCACGTTCATATTTCAATAATACTGTTTGATTTAAGAGAGATAAACTATTTAAAGGCTGTCTCCATTGGTGTGCAATCATACTTATAATTTCACCCATTTGTGCTAATCTACTTTGACTTAGCATTAATTTATCTTTTTCTCTATTTTTTTGAACTTCTTCTTTAACCCTTTGCTCAAGACTATTGTTTAATATCTCAATTTTTTCCTTCAATTTTTTTTGATTTATATATGAAATTAATACAACAATTAAAACAAAACTAAAAATGATTATGATTTCAATTAGCAAAAAATAGTCTATTCCTTTTGTATATGTTACTTTAATCCATTTATTTAGTATCTCTACTTGATCTTTTTCAGAAATACTATCAATTGCTTTATTTAAGATAGGAAGCAATTTTGGATTCTTTTTATTTATGATTACAGAAAGTTTTACCTCTGATTTAAAAGTTCCTCCAATATGTATATTTTGTAAACCATATTTTTGTATATTATAGGCAATAGAAGTCATTGGTTCCATAAATGCAACAATTTGTTTTTGCGAAACTGCATTTAGTCCATCTATGCTTTTTTTAAAGGTTACAACTTCGATATCTTTATAAAGTTTCCGTAACAATCCTTCTGCAGGAGAATTTAGTAAAACTCCAACTCGTGATTTTTTAGCAATTTGACCTAAATTCTGAAACCCTTGAGTATCTTCATGCACAGCAAATACCCTTGGTGTAGTAAAATATTCTTTTGTAATAAGAAAATTTTTCTTTATCATAGAAGAAGGACCTTCTCCAACTATAATATTACATCTATTTTTTTTCAAATAATCTATACTTTGCTTGTAGCTAGTTGTTTTTTCTAAAATAAAAGGAATATTTAATCTATTTTCAAACAACTTAGCATACTCAGACAGAATTCCTCTATATTTACCTCTTTTATCTATTTTTTCAAAGGGAAGCCAGTTTGGATCTACACACATCCGTATATATTTTTTCTGAGTTAAATAATCTAATTCCTTGATGGTAAATAGCTTATTTTTTTGTTTCTTCACCCCAAACCATTTACGTTCAAGTTGTAAAAACTCCTCCTCGGTAATAGTAGCTTTTGCTTTTTCAATTATATCTCGTAAAATAACTTGACTTTTTCGTACTCCTATTTGAAGGGATGATGTTAACTCTTTATCATCAGTTAATGTTACATAAGGGATAGAAATAGCATTTTTCTGCATTAAAGATTTAACTACAGCAAAATTTTCGATTAAAGCGTCTGCTTCTTTATTTAAAACCGCGTATAAAGAGTCCTTTGTATTTTTATATGTTTTTATTTTTATATTTGGATAATGTTCTTCTAGATAGTTTTGTGTATAAAAATGCGCTGGTAAAGCTACTGTTTTCCCATTTAAATCAGAGATACGTTTAATACCAGCTAGATTTGAAAAAATAGCTTTTTTAGAAGTAATATAGGGTGTAGTGAAATTAATATATTTTTCCCTTTTTTTATTCTGATATATATTAGCTATTACGTCTATTTTTTCTTTTTTTATTAAATCTAAAAAACCTTTCCATTCATACCCATGTACATACTTTATATTTATATCTAACTTTTGTGCGATTAACTCCATATAATCTATAGAAAACCCTTTTGCTATACCATTTCGATTATAATTATATGGAGCCCAATTATTTTCATTGTGAACTGTTATTATTTTATGTTTAAGTAAATAGTCTTTCTCATTTTTTGTAAGTG